>JARRRG010000056.1:0-10710 GCA_037380965.1 Deltaproteobacteria bacterium | reverse complement strand
AGGAAAAAGGCATTGTCCTCTCTATTCAGAGGGCCGAGCGGATGCTTGCGGGAGCCAGGACCCAGGAACAAAAGAGACAATTCTCCGAAGAATTGGCGGCCCTTCGAAAAAGAAAACCGGAGATCATCGAAATCAAGCCTTTTGGGGGAAAGCTCGGTCCTGAACGTTGCCTGACCTGCCACTTTGGCATCGAAGACCTTTCCCCTTCCCATCCAAACTCCGTCTTCGGTTGTGTGTCCTGCCATGGTGGCAACGGTCCGGATCTCACGGTCACAGGCGCACACATGGGACTGAGAGGTGGCAGAAATCCTGCGGTCCTGGGCCTCGCCGGGACGAGCTGTGGGAGCACCGGTTCCGAATTGGGCCAGTGCCATTCCCGACGGGCAAGCCGCCTTCTCGACCGAGTGGACAATGTTCCGCGCTCGTTGATGGCCACCAACGCCGGAATAATCAGCATACTGAGATTCCAGTGGGGGGTGGCAGGGGACAGCCGCCCACGTTTCGGTGTCAAAGCCGTGGCCGACGGCAAGAGCCCATTGCGGGCAGTGCCTCCGGAACGGATCACGAAAGGAACGGTGAGTCTTGCTGACAGCCATTTCAGGAAGTTCTGCGCGACATGTCATTTGTGGAGTCCCCGGCCCAGAGAAAAGATGGGGCGACTCGCGGGCTGTCCCGCGTGCCACGCGCCGTACGCGGAAGACGGCCGCTATCACGGATGCGATCCCACAATTAACCGCCGGGAAATCGGCCGGCCGTCCACTCATGCCATAACGAATGCCGTGCCTGATGAACGCTGTCGGGCCTGCCACAATCGCAGCGGCCGCGTAGGTCTGAGTTACCATGGAGAAATGGAGAGCGCGCAGTATGGCACCCCCTTTGTTCGCGGAGTGCTCAACACCCGCACGATCAGCGATGACCGATTCGTGTTAGAGCTCGTGCCCGACATTCATTACGAGAAAGGTATGGGCTGCATCGACTGCCATACCGGTCAGGACACTATGGGTGACGGCATCATACACGGCCATATGGAGGACCAAATCGAAATCCGATGCGAAGATTGTCACGGCACCTATTCCGAGTCGCCGAAAACCATGAAAGTTAAGAAAGACGACCCGTTGACTCAGGCCCTCATCAGGAGTTCACCGTTTGCGAAGCCATCGGACGGGGATGAGATTCTGCAAACATCCAAAGGCAGGCCCCTGATCCACGTGAGAAAGACGAGCAAGGGATTCCGGCTGACGAGCAAACTTACCGGCAAGCAACACCCCGTAAGCGTCATTACGGGCAGGAAGAATGCCCACAGGATAAAGGGGCACAGCCGCCTCGAATGTGACAGTTGCCACAGCGCGTGGAGCCCTCAATGTTACGGATGTCATCAGGTGATGCGGGATTGGACCATCTTTCACAGCAGACGACGCCGGGTCGGTGGGCTGAGGGAAGAAGCTATTTCCGGTTCTTCAAGAATATCTTGGGAATCAATTCTCGCGGAAAGGTGGGGATCCTGGTACCCGGATGTCAGGTCTGGAATACGGTGGTGGACTCACGCGGCAAGGTGATCCCGCCGTACGATTCCGCGATTATGAAGCTGAGAAACGGGCTTACCTCAACAGCCGTGGGGCCTACTCATCCTCACACCACACGCACTGAAGTCCCTCGCTGCGTCGACTGCCACCTCGATCCCAAGGCTCTGGGACTGGGGGAGGGCCGAGTCCGCTGGAATTTCGAAACAGGGGGCGCGACTGTGGAACCTCTGTACGATTCTCACGATTCAGGCTTGAAGATTGATTTTCCCCTTGAAGCAGTTGTCAGTCCGCAAGGACAAGTACTGCAGAGTACCTCACATAGACTATCGCGACCGTTCAACCGGGAGGAGATTCGCAAAATCATTGCGATTGCTCCATGCCTCACCTGCCACGACCGCTACGACGATCCTGTCTGGGAAAAAGAGGGACCTTACCGTCTGAAACCTGCATGCAGGAGGGCGCTGGACGAATGAACCGGAAGACTCCCCCCGTTTGTGCGAAGTTTACCTTCATTGTTTCCCGCCGAGCCTTCGTGACCATGCCCACATGCTTTCGAGAGGCCTGAGCTCGCCCCCCGCAAATCTAAACGGACCAGTCTCTCGTCCCGGCGGTCGGCGCGTCGCGATCGGGAACACGCGCGACGCTCCCCACCATGAGGACGCGTCCGTCGAAAGTGAACGAAGACTGAATCCTCTACGAGAAGCTTTCTTGAGGAAAGATCTCAGGGCGGTCGTTGGGCTCAGTTTCCTGGCCCTTTTCCCGGCTCTCTGCGGCCTGCTTCGCCTCGAGGTGTGCGCGCAGCCTCTTTGCGTCCCGTCTTCCGATACCCGGAATCCGAGCTATTTCTGTCGAGCGAGGATCGGATGACGGCCTTTTTGCGACTGTGGGAATGGAATGTGTGTACGAAACGGTGGGATTCGTCCCTTACCCGCATCAGGAGCATGAGCCCAGGATCCCCTTTGGGAAAGGTCACGGGATTTTTTCTGTTCGGGAGATAGAGCTTGTCCCCTTCGCGTTCCCCCCGTCCTTTGGCTAACGCCGCGACAGCGGGACCGCGATTTCCCAGTTGTTCTTTGACTGCGGCAACGGCCGCGTTTAATTGAGATTTGCCCCCGTCAATGAGCAACAGATCAGGGAGGGGGTCGTCGTCCTTGTGGCAGAGGCGGCGCGTCAGGGTGCGATGGATCATCCCCGGATCGTCCTGGTTGGCGAATCCCTCCATTTTGTATTTTCTGTACCGTGCCTTGTCGGGTCTCCCTTCCCGGAAGGCCACTTTTACCCCGACCGGCTCACTGGCGGCGATATTGGATATGTCGTACCCTTCAATCAAATGCGGAGGAGCGGGTAGACGCAGTTTTGCCGCGATGCGGTCGAGCGGCCTGTCCACCGCGCTTTTGTGCTTTTCCCGAAGCAGTCGGTTCTCCGCGTTTTTCAGCGCCAACTTAACGAGCCTCGCGCCCTGGCCACGAGACGGGACTCTGAGCGTGACCTTGTCCCCTCTCATGTCTGAGAGCCATGCCTGGAGCAGGTCCGGACTTTCAACGAGGTGCGACAGGAAGATCTCTTTCGGGACGAACGCGCCCGATCCGTAGTATTGCTTTATTGAAGAGGCCATTATCTCTTCCGCGTCGAGCGCGCGATTGCGAAAGACAAACGAGTCCTCGGAAAGGAGTTTCCCTTTTCGAAAGGCGAGGATTTCGACCGCGCAGAGGCCCGCGTCTCCCGTGACCAGTCCGACTGCGTCCTGATCCTTGAGGTGGAAAAAGGAGACATTCTGGATTTCTAAGGTACGCGCTATCGATTCGAGTCGATCTCGGATGCGGGCGGCCTCTTCAAAACGAAGGCCCTCGGCCGCTCCTTTCATCTCGCTCCTCAGTTCTTCGACCAGGTCCTCGCTCCTTCCTTCGAGGAGGAGTGTCACGCCCGCCGCCATTCGGGCGTATTCCTCGGGGTCTATCTTTCCGGCACAAGGACACAGGCAGCGTTTCATCTGGCAGTTGAGGCATGGGCGCTTGCAGGTGGCGAACTGGCGCTCGGTACACTGTCTCAAGGGAAAGAGGCTCTGGATGAATTTAAGGGTGATCCGTGCGTCCCGTGCCGACGAATAAGGGCCGAAATAGCGTTCCCCGTCGGGCTTAATCTTTTGTGTCCTGACAAGACTCAACCGGGGAAAGGGATGGGAGACATTTAACTTCAGGGAGAAAAAAGACTTGTCATCACGCAGGTTCACATTGTACCGAGGCCTGTGCTGCTTGATAAGATTATTTTCCAGTATGAGGGCCTCTTTTTCCGTTTCGGTAAGAATGGTCCGCACGCGGTCGACCCGTTCCATAAGAAACGGTATCCTGGGCCTCTCGTCGCTTCCCCTGACGAAGTAGCTTCGCACGCAACTTCTCAGATTGGCCGCCTTGCCCACATAGAGCACCTTCCCCTTCTCATCGACCATTAAATAGACGCCGGGGCTTTGCGGCAGATTCTTGAGGAATTCGTTGTCAACAGGCATTTTCTACGAACGTCTCCCGGATTTTCGAGTAGTCTTGCACGTGTGCTGAGCGTATACTGCCATCCTTCCGTGCAGTGACTCGAGAGCATTTTAATGCAGACGATTATAACTCCTCAGCCTCAACGGGAATAGCCTTGATCGTTGAGCGCTTTTTTGCTTATAATAAGTGTTTATTCGATCACGCCAGCCGTCACGGGTCCATTCGGAATCAGGACGGGAAGGCATGGAGAGGCGAGCCAGGTGTCGTCATATCGAAGGTTCGACGGTCAGTCAGGCTACCGAAGGGCCGGGGTGCTCAGATTCTTCCAAAACTGCTGACCCTGTGGGAAAAGAGGAAGCCTTCCGATGAAAGAAAATGAAGACCGAAAACTTGCGGAAGAAATTTTTCTGAGGGAGCGGGGGCGCATTACCAACAAGGAACTAGCCGCGCAACTGGAAGTCCATCCCGCAACAGTGGCCCGATGGAAAAAGCTTGATGAATGGGACCTCAAGCTCATCCAGTCTGTAACGTCGCCCGAGGAACTGGAACTCGACGAACGAGATTTCTACGAGACGGACCTGCGCCATGTTCGCTTGCTCAACGAGCGCATTGATTCTTATTTGAGGAAGCGAGAACTCCTGCCTTCTGAAATCCGTGAACTGGCCGAGGCCAAATACCACATCATGAACTGCATGGAGATCATCCATGACCAGATGAGATATCCGCTTGTGGATGAGTTCGAGGAAAACGAACGGGATTTCGCTTGAAACCCTCGAAAAGGAGCGAACATGATTGAGATGAGATTTCACGGTCGCGGGGGCCAAGGCGCCGTTACCTCCGCGGAACTGGTAGCCCAAGCGGCTATCGCGAGCGGCAAATATGCCACTGCGTTCCCGAGTTTCGGACCGGAACGGAGAGGTGCCCCGGTAGTCGCCTTCGCGAGGGTCGCGGGCGAGCCGATCCGTGTAAGGGCAAAAGTGTACAATCCGGATGTGGTGATTGTGCTGGATCCTTCTCTTTTGGAGATTGCACATCCCACACATGGACTGCGTGACACCGGCATCCTCATCATCAATTCGTCCGAGGATCCGGAAACGGTGAGGAAAGAACTTTCGTACGAGGGCAAATTGGCCATAGTCGACGCGTCGCGAATCGCACGAGAGGTGATCGGGCTCCCCATTACCAATACCACGATGGTCGGGGCGCTCGTAAAGGGGACCGACCTGCTCAGCGTTGAGTCACTGGAGGAGCCCTTTAAGCGGAGGTTTGGAAAAATCGCCACGAGGAATATTCAGGCGATGAAGCGAGCCTGGGAAGAAACCCAGGTGGCCGGCTAGCCTGTTGTTGAGAGAGACGGAGGATATCGTGAGCAAACCCATGGAAGAAATTGGATGGAAAGAGGTGGAACCGGGAGGAATTATAACTGAACCGGGAAACGCCTCCTCCTATCACACCGGGGCCTGGCGATCCGCGAGACCGGTGTACCACGAAGAGAAATGCATCCGATGCCAAAGATGCTTCATCATGTGCCCTGATGCGGCCATTTCGCCCGATTTTGAGAAAAACCTGATGGTCTGGAACTTCGACTACTGTAAAGGATGCGGCATCTGCTCCTACGAATGTCCTGTCGATGCCATCGACATGGTGGAGGAGGTTTAGCATGGGCGACAAAGTTGGAGTCGAAGTATCGATTGCCGCAGCAGAGGCCGTCGCTCTTTGCGATGCGGATGTTGTTGCCGCGTATCCGATTACGCCCCAGACTCACATTGTCGAACACCTCTCGGAACTTGTCGCCGACGGCAAGCTGGACGCGGAATTCGTGCCCGTGGAGTCCGAGCATTCGGCTATGAGCGTCTGTTGCGGGTCAGCGGCAGCGGGCGCCCGAACATTTACGGCTACCGCGGCTCAAGGCCTCGCGCTCATGGGTGAGATCGTGTACATAGCCTCGTCCATGAGATTGCCCATGGTGATGTTAGTGGCGAATCGAGCATTGAGCGCTCCCCTTTCAATCTGGAACGATCATTCCGACACCATGATGATGCGGGACAGCGGGTGGATTCAGATTTTTTCGTCAAACGGACAGGATGTTTACGACCACGTATTTCATGGTTTTCGAGTTGCGGAAGATCCGGAGGTGTCTCTCCCCGTCATGATTAGCATGGACGGCTTCATCCTGACCCACGTGATCGAACCAATTGAATTCTGGACCAAGAAAATGGCCGAGGAGTACCTACCACCTTTTCAACCGCTCCACAGACTCCATCCGGATAAGGTGGTCACCATGGGTGCCTTCGGAATGCCCGAGATCTACGCGGAACAAAAGATGGCGCACGACCAGGCCCTTATCAACTCCAAACCACTGATCACCAAGGCGTGGGATGACCTTGCCAAGCTCACCGGGCGACACTACTCGGCCGTGGAACGTTATAAGACTGAGGGAGCTGAGACCTTGATCGTCGCGATGGGGTCGGTATCTGAGACCGCTTCTTTGGCCGTCGACCAGATGAGGGACAAGGGCAGAAAGGTCGGCTTGATAAACCTGCGACTCTGGCGGCCCTTCCCCGGCGATGAGATTAGAGAAGCCCTGCGCGGGGCAAAGGACGTCGTGGTACTGGATCGTTCCGTCTCGGTGGGCGGAGCGAACGCGCCGGTGACATCGGAAATACGAGCCATCATGTATCACGAAGCCAGCAGACCGAAAATCCATTGCATGATCGCGGGAATAGGCGGCAGGGACGTCGCGCCTGAAAACGTTTCGGAAATGGTTGATATGGCTCTCACTAACACCGACTCAGAGTACCTCATGTATGGAGTTCGGAGTTAGGTCCGCGAGTGAAAGGGAGAATCCCATGGCAGAAGAAGCAAAGAAAAAAGTGCTCAAACCCCTGAAAAACTTTCCTACCGAGGAGTATATAGCTTCCGGTCACCGCGCGTGCCAGGGATGCGCGGAGGTCCTGGCGGTTCGTCATGTTCTCAAGGCCATAGGCCCCGACATGATTCTTGCCATGGCTACCGGATGCATGGAGATCATATCTTCGCCCTACCCACTTACCTCCTGGAATATTCCCTGGATTCATGTTGCCTTTGAGAACGCAGCATCGGTGGGAGCCGGTGTCGAGTCCGCGCTCAAGGTACTGAGACGAAAAGGACGTGTGCCTGACAGAGATGTCACCATCGTGGCTATGGCAGGAGACGGAGGAACGAGCGATATCGGCTTTCAGGCTCTCTCGGGAATGTTTGAACGCGGACACAACATGGTCTTTGTCTGTGTCGACAACGAGGCCTATATGAATACCGGCGTGCAACGTTCGTCGTCCACGCCTTATGGCGCCTCCACCACGACATCTCCCGCGGGCAAGCTCAAGCCGTCAGGCCAGACCACCTGGAAAAAGGATATGACTGCGATAGCCGCGGCCCACAATATTCCTTATGCGGCCACGGCGTGCCCAAGCTATTATAATGACTTGATAAAAAAGGTGAAAAAGGCCAAGGAGGTAGACGGACCCGCGTACCTCCACGTGCTTTCCGTCTGTCCCACCGGTTGGCGTATACCCCCGGAAAAGTCAATCGAGTACGGGAAACTCGCGGTCGATTCAGGAATCTTTCCGTTATATGAGGTAAGCGACGGTGTGTGGCGGATGACCCGTAAAGTAAAGACACTCAAGCCGGTCGCTGATTACTTCAAGGGCCAGGGACGATATCGTCATCTCGACGCGGGACTGATTGACGTAATTCAGGGCAGGATCAATGAAAATTGGGCAAGGCTGTTGATGATGTGCGAGGCAACGGCTGGGGACGAATGACCCCTGGCGTCAGTTCAGAGAAAACAAAAGCGGTCGGCAGAAATGCCGACCGCTTTCTTGTATCGAGGGTAACGCTCCGAAAATAAAGCGTGGTTTCCACTCTCCAGAGTGTGGATGTCACCTGCGTCAGGTTCTCCCGGATCCTTTCCGGGATTCGACACGGCGGCACTCGTTAGAAATCCTCCGCCTCATCGGGCCACTCGATGAACGGCTTTTCCTGATCGACCATCGCGTTCACCATGAGCTCTACCAGGCCGGTATACCATATGCCGGTCTTCTCCCAGACTTCGTAGTGTTCCAGAATGTCGCGCAACGCGCCCTTGCAGTTGGAACAGGGGGCGCAAATCATCTTGCGGATGGATGGATCTATCTCGTCCTGGAACGCGTTAAGGATTTGCTGAAGCTTCTTCCTGCTGGATACCTTCACCCTCCAATCCTTGAAGTTGCCGGAATCCATGATGGCAAAACCGGAGCCGCCGCCACAACAATAGTTCTCTACTCCGTGGGGAGTCATCTCTCTGAACCGGCCCGGTGGAGTTATGGCTTTGAGCACGTTTCGCTGTGGCTGGACTAGCCCCATGAGCCGGACAGCATTGCACGGGTCGTGCA
Organism: Deltaproteobacteria bacterium; assembly: GCA_037380965.1. Classification (GTDB taxonomy): domain Bacteria; phylum Desulfobacterota; class Desulfomonilia; order Desulfomonilales; family Desulfomonilaceae; genus JARRRG01. The sequence goes on along the minus strand of JARRRG010000056.1, from coordinate 2,292 downwards.
AGGTAATGGGGAAATCATTCTTTGTGGGGTCAAACTTGATCTTGCCACTCCGGACGATATCCCAGAGGAGTGTGTAGGAACTCTCCCTCGGAAGCATTTGACCTCCCGGAAGAAGCCTGTCCGCAATCACCGAGAGAGCCTTGTGAGCGTGGCCGCATTCGCCGATGACTATCTTCTTAACCCCTAGGTCTTTGGCGATCTCAAGATGCTTTACCGCCACACGCGCGAACTGGACATCATCGTACCAGAGGCCGTAATTGACGGCATCATAGCCTACCAGTTCGGTCGAGAGCGTATAGTTAATGCCCGCAGCGTCGAACAAGATCGCGAAGGCCATGGGATTTTCAGGCCACGACATGAACTCGCCAGCATTGTGAATGAGAAGGACATCCGCGCCCTTCTTGTCCACGGGAATTTTGATCTTCTTGCCTGTTTTCTCTTCGATATCATCTTCGAGATATTCGATGATGTCGAGAATAGCGGCCCTGACCATGCCCGTGCTCGATCCAAATTTGAGCTGCTTGACCGAACCCTTCTCATGAACTTCAGCTGGTGCAATGCCGAGCTCCTGGCTGAGTATCTTCCTCAGTTCGTGGGTTATGAGCCCATTGTCCACGCCGATGGGACAGACCTGTGTACAACGTCGGCACAGGGTGCAGCGATAAGCCAGCTCGGCCAAACGCGCAATAGTCTCCCAGTTGAGATCTATGTCGTGTCCGCGGAAGCCGGCAAGGAGTTTTCCCCCAGTGCTGAGGTACTTCTTGCCGATTTTGCGCAAGACATCTGCGCGGTACGTCGGTCGGTATATGTCCTTTCTTCCGCTCATCTCGTAGGCAGGACAGGCGTCTGCACACGTCTGGCACCTGGCGCAATACTCCAGGGAAAGCATGAGAGGTTGGAGGAACGTCCAATTATCTTCCTTGGTCATCAATTTCTCAAATCCTCTCAGAAACGCCTCCACCAGCTTTCGCTCTTCCTCCGGGGTTTTCGGTTTAGGAAGGTTGAGTGCACTGACCCCGTCCAGTGAGTGCTCCCACTTCTCTTTCTGGTCATCTTTCAAGTCCTCTATGGGTTCTTCCTCGTAGGTATCATAGGGTGGCGGAAGTTTAGCGAAATCTTCCGGATTCAGTTCCTGCAATTGTTCTCCACGCCGAGTCGATATCTCTTCAGGTTTCATTTCGATCTCCTCCGATCACTTGTCTTCCATTTCTTCTTCTTGCCACGGATTGGCTGTGGCAACGTCGGCCCAGCTCTTTTTTCCACCCTCGGCGCCCACATGAACGGCTGACCATGTCACCGGATAGGCTAGATACTTCGCAATCTTGGAATCCATTCCCGGATCACCCACGTTCGGACTGTCATCCCATTTCACCTTGTCCCACATGAAGTATTTCGACACCATGTGAGTCATGTGGGTGAAGGGAAAGTAAGCCCAGAACCCTATGAAAAGTAGCAAGTTGATAATCTGCAGCGCACTTAATTGGGGAGATGTCCCGAATGTCAACAGACTCGCCAGGTATTTCCTCGAGGCTACGAATCCCGGATCTGGGAGAAACGCTCCGATTACGAGAAAAACGAGTCCGCCTATGGACAGGTAGAGTCCCATGTGAAATGGAAAAGTCCAGTACCACATAGGACGATTATCCTCGTAGAGAGCGCGTATGAAAAGAATCTCCGGGATCATGAATTTGTACTGGGCAAAATAGTCCTTGTGCCTCTCCTTTTTCCAGTGGTCCACTTCCTCGTAAAATGATCCTCCCCAGGGCTTACCCTCGTGGGGAACAGGGTAGAGTTCCCACCGGACATGCATGGGCATAGTCAAGTACCGGAGCAATTTCACGGCGAAGACAACCACAAAGACCACGCCACTCGCATAGGTCAACACTTGCAGAATCTCCATTTCGGCTCTCCTAATGAATCCTATGAAATTTTCACGCTTCTTTGGACGATGGGGTGATGTTGGACTTTTTTTACCATGATCGCGACTTTTTTTCTAGACTTTTCATGTGTGGATTACTGAACTCTTCTCTAGCCACTCGCTGTCTCATTGTGGGACCTTCCCTCCCTCCGTGGGGTGCGAAGCGGCCATCCTGCCTCCCTTTCAGCGTTCCTAAGAGGTGTTCCCCCCACCATTTACGTGCCGCTGACAGGGACGCAGCCTGGAGAACAATGTCTTCTTCTCCGAGGATTTGCATCGCGAAAGCGCGACCTTTATCCTCCCGCTCAGAGGATATCAGATTACCAGGGGTCGTTCAATCGTTCCCCTTCGAGCATCCATTTTTTCCCCTGACA
>JARRRG010000055.1:0-10350 GCA_037380965.1 Deltaproteobacteria bacterium | reverse complement strand
GTCGGAAACAAAACTGGGCCACGGGCCCTTTTCAAGCTCATCAAGCATAGGAGTGTCGTGTTTTGCCATTAACGCTTCCTCCTCTCTAAACGGTTTTTTTATGAGGGCCTGGCCCTGCAGTTTCTACATAAATCACGGACTGGGTGCGTCAAACACGATGACCCGAAGGAAAGTCCCTACCCGCTGACTCTTCCCTCCAGGATGGGTAACTCCGATGTACCGAGTGGGTTAGGTGAACAAGAGAGGTCCAGGTCACCCAAGCAAATAGTCAAAAGATCCTAAAGCAAAAGCCTCGGGCAAGTCAAGAAAAAAACCCCTGGATATTTACCGCTCTTATCGATTTTGTTTGAAGATTGTTATGTCTTTGAAACAGGCTTCTTCATCACTCTGTTCGGCCACCTTGAGCATTATTGTACAGAACGATTTTTGTTGGGGAACCACGATACCCAATTTCCGGGAGACAACCGCACTCTGTCAGTCCGGGCCGCGCCCTCATCGATTCCGGGGAGAGCGCGGCCGGACGCGCCGGTTGATTATCGGCGCGTCTCATCCTCGAAGCCCATCTCCCCGTGCTGGGTAAGGCCCCGGGAATGCCGGCCCGAAAGAGTCAGGTGTACGTCAGTACTCTTTTTCTCGAAGGGCTTTTCCCGCAAGGGGGTTGTAGAGCTTGATAATCGCGACCTTCATCACGTCAAGGGTCTTCAAATCCGATATGATCCCCATCAGAGTATTCTCAGCCGCCTCAGGGAGCACACAGGCGTTGGACGCATCGAACTCAAGATCAGGGAAGCCTTTGACCAGCTTCTTCTGCTCCTTCTTGCTCACCTCGACCTGAACCGCCTTTTTGCCGTCGATCTCCGTGATCTGACCGCCCAGGCCGGCCTCTTCGATCTTCTTCTGTTTCTCGTCGTCCAAGAAGACGTTAATGTAGAAATCAGCCATCAAAGTACCTCCTCCTGTAGAGATTAACGCTTGTCAATACTGACCAGCCTGCACGTACTCGTGCTCGGCCTTCTTTCCCGCGTAACCGTTCCTCCCCGTGAAGCAGGGAATGAATCCGTGGCGGCTGAGGATTTCCCGAATGGGCAGCCTATGAATCATCCATTTCGCGACATTTTTATACTATGAGGATTTCATTGCTTGTCAACATCTTTGTCTTCACCGATCCCGTCGAAGAAATGCGAGCCCTTGAACGCGTCGCAACAAACAGTTACTATTGCAGAAAATCAAACGGAATGACACGCCGGCTCGGCGCTGAGCAGGATTTGTCCTCGAAACATTCGCGCACAAATTACTCCAAGCTTGGAGCGATTTATCGAGCATCCGTGACACAAAAAACCATCATGAGTGACGCCCAGGCTCCGCGCATCAGGTTCTCTTACTCGTCTTCACGAGGAACTCGTCCGATGGATCGGACGAGATGGGCCTCATCGGTCCCGCTGGTAAGGCCGGAACCCGGGGCTGAGATACCTGATTCCCTCACCTATCGTGTCTACCTGGAAAGCATCGAACGAATCATAGTCGAGAGAATTGACCTGCTCAGGGCGGCAATGATCGAACAGGGAGCCGCGGACAATACGCGGATAGACGAGATAGGCATCATCGCTGAAAAACATGGAAGCGATTACCACCCGGCCCGCGTCAGGGTGTGTACCCCGGACGGTCCTTTTTCCTTTGTGATGAACGTCGCCGCGACCGAGCGAGGTGCGGAACGGCTGGTGAACGAATTCCATCTTCTGCGGCGCCTCGCTCGGAATTTCCGGCCGCGTTACGTGCCAAGGGCATACTTTCTTGCGGCCGATCCGGGCGTTCGAGAACACGGATACGGTATGGGCATGACGATGTTCCTCGGAGAATGGTTTGAGGGTTACCACGAGTTCCATCCATCGTCTCGAGGTGATGGTGAGCCCGCCCGTACGGTCCTGTGGGACACGAGCGCCGGATATCGGGATCTATCGCATGAGGAGGTCCGCGAATCATTCAGGCAAGCTGCATTCATCCTGACCTTCTACTATGACCCGAGCACGTTCAAGGAGATTTTTCCGTGGCACCACGCGGCCGGTGACTTTGTGGTGCGGCGCCTTGCAGGTGGAGTCGACGTGAAGCTGATTACCGTGCGGCAGTACGCGGCGCGTGCCACTTTTGAAGCCGAATCTCCTCACAAACCGGTCACCGCGCTGCTCTTCTTCCTGGCCAATCTCAGCATCAGGATGCGTCTTGACCGCCTGGACGGAATCGGAGAGATTGTGTGGGCCGAAGATCACTGTGTTGAGGCCGCGGTTCACGGCTTCTTCGCGGCCATGGAGGCCAAAGGAGCTGCAGCGAACCGCATCCTGGGAGAATTTCAGAGTAAAGTCCGGGATATGTCCCCGGCAGAATTAGCTGAGGTTTGCCGAGTCGTCATCGATTCCTACCATCCTGACGCACCTGACCTCCATGAGGGAACATCATACGGTCTCAAAATCCGTAGGTCCGCGGGCCGAGACTGTTCCGACTGCGGAGACCGCGCGGCTCGCTCAAAAGAGAGTAACGTGGCGAAAACAATCCCGCCCCCGGGCAAGGCGCTCCAGAGGGTGACGGTTGGACATACTTTTCATCGACCAAGGACGCGGCTAGAATGAGGGCGGGCTCGGCCGGCACCTTGAGGCCGGCGCATCCAGGAGGATCACAGGTCGATTGAACCCCTGATGGCCCGCCCGACAGGCATAAGTTTACCGAAGATCGGAGGAGAGAGAGGTCAAAGGTCATCGGGCGCGGCCTCATGTGTGAGGCTGTGCGACGCAGACCGACAGACCTTGAAGATTGCCTTTTCTCCTCCAAATGGCTAGGACTTGTGGTATGCAACACTCTATGTCAGAGACAAGACATATTCCCCGGATTGTGATTGCCGCGCAAAAGGGGGGCGCGGGTAAGACCGTTCTGTCCGTCGGTTTGGTCGCGGCCCTGCGCGCGCAAGGACTCTCCATTGCCGCTTTCAAGAAAGGCCCCGACTACATCGATGCCGGCTGGCTCGGCTTGGCCGCGGGCAGGGATTGTTTCAATCTTGATTCATACCTGTTCGACACGGAGATTGTGCGGGCCTCTTTTCTGAAACGATCGTCCGGGAGTGACCTGGCAGTCATTGAAGGCAATCGGGGGGTGTTCGACGGCGTCGATTCCGCGGGAAGCTTCAGCACCGCGGAGCTGGCAAAGCTTCTCAACGCACCGGTGATCCTCGTGGTGGACGCCACAAAGATGACGAGGACAGCGGCCGCACTGGTCCTGGGATGTCGCGCGCTCGACCCCGATCTGAACGTGAGGGGAGTCATTCTCAATCGGGTGGCTGGTGAGCGCCACGAACGTATTCTTCGGGAGTCAATTGAAGGAGCTTCCTCCATTCCGGTCATAGGGTCGGTCAGGAAACTGCCGTTAGAAAGGTTCCCCCAGAGACACCTCGGCCTGCTCCCGTGGCACGAGCATCCTGAGGCTCTCGCGTTTGTCGAGGAGGCCGCGCGCATAGCAAGCGATTCCATAGATCAGGAGCGGCTCCTCGAAGTGGCTCGCCGCGCGTCCGAGCTCGATTCGCAGACCGGCACAGACCTCTTCGCGGTTCCGCCGGATCGTACCCCTTCGGGACTTCGTATCGGCGTGCTCAGAGATTCCGCGTTCCAGTTTTACTACCCCGAGAACCTGGAGACGCTCAGAATGCGGGGCGCAACGATCGTGGAAGTAAGTGCGCTCGAATCGGATGAGCTGCCTGATGTGGACGGACTTTACATTGGCGGAGGCTTTCCTGAGACCCACGCAGAGCGATTGGCCCAGAATCACCGTTTCAGGGAATCAGTTTATGCGGCAGTGGAAAAAGGGCTCCCGGTCTATGCCGAGTGTGGAGGCCTGATGTACCTCTCCAGGAATCTTGACATCGATAACAGGGACTATCCGATGGCGGGGGTTCTCCCCGTCCAAACCGTCCTCAGGAGAAAACCTCAGGGGCACGGCTACATGCGGGCCGAAGTGACCGGGCCCAATCCGTTTTATCCACGGGGAACCGTGCTCACCGGCCATGAATTCCATTACTCCATGATCACCGGCGTGGAACAGAGCCTCAGCTCCTGCGCATTCCGTATCATTCGAGGACATGGAATCGACGGCAAGCGTGATGGCATATGCGTGAGGAATGTGCTGGCCACCTATCTCCACGTCCATGCGCTGGGAGCGCCGCAGTGGGCTGACGGGATTCTGAGGAAGGCCGCGGAATTCCGTTCTCAGCGCGTTGCCCCCGATCGAGGGCCGGATTCAAACCACCCACGCTCCGTGGGCAAAGGAATGTTGGGAGTCGGGTGACGGCCGGATGGAGGGTCGAGGCCTCCAGTCGATCGATCGAAGCCCGCCCCCCCACAACCACCGTACACGGTCCGATCGCGCGGTCCGGCATGAAGCCCGCGGCAGCCGCGTATCCGGAAACCGTTCCGCCACCCGTGCGACTCCTGCGAGGCGTGGTCGACCTATGGATTGTGAAGAACGGATAAGAGAGATCTTTGGGCCCTCAGGGGTACTGGCCCGGTCCATCCCCGGTTACGAGCATCGTCCCCAACAGACCCACATGGCTCTCGAAGTGTACCAGGCCATCGAGGCCGGTGATTCACTCATTGTCGAGGCGCCCACCGGCACCGGAAAGACCCTCGCGTACCTGGTCGCGGCCGCGCTGTCCCGGCGGAGAGTGGCGATATCCACGGGAACAAAGAACCTGCAAGAGCAACTCTTCTACAAAGACCTGCCCTTTGTGCAAGAAAAGATATTTCCCGATCTGAGAGCGGCGCTGCTCAAGGGACGCGGGAACTTTGTCTGCCATGCGCGGATCAGTCGTTTTCTCAGTCAGCCCCGTCTTCAGGGACCCTTCGACCACGACTCGATTCACCGGATCGTCGAATGGTACCCGGAAACCGTGCAACAGGGGCAAGGCGATCGTGCCGAGCTGGAAGACCTCCCGGATGACGATCCCCTCTGGCCGGAAATCTGTTCCGGCACGGACACGTGTATCGGCAAGAAGTGTGCGGATAGAGACCGCTGTTTCGTCCTCAGGATGCGTTCTCGGGCTGTGGACTCGGACCTGATGATCGTCAATCATCACCTTCTCGCATCAGATCTCGCGGTCAAGGATTCCGGTTTTGGCGAGGTGATCCCCCGTTACGAGGCATTGATCGTGGACGAGGCCCACGGGCTCGAAGACGCGGTCACCCAGCATTTCGGTTTTCACATGAGCTATTTCAGGATCGTCAGGTTGCTGCGCGACACCAGCCGGGAGCTAACCGGCGCGGGTGTGCGACTCGAGGAGATTCAGGGATTGCTCAACTCGATAGAGGACGTGAGCCGGCGACTCTTCAGGGAATTCCAGGGGGTGCCCTCTCAAAAGAAAGGGCTGGAGGCCCTCGATTCCCATGCGGCTGGCTTGCGGCACCTCCTCTGCCGCGATCTGGAAGCCTTGTCCGCGCGGGTGGCCGGACTGCCGGAGGTTCCTGAGGACCTGCGAGCCCTGGCGCGAAGGGGTCTGCAAATCCGAGAGGAGATCGAGATCATTCTGGCTGACGAGCCCAGCGGGGAGTACGCGTGCTGGGCGGAGAGCCGTGATGGCGCAGTGACTCTTCACGCTTCGCCTGTGGAGGTGGGGGAGATGCTCCTTTCTCGACTTTACGAAAGGATGGGCTCCCTCGTCTTTACTTCCGCCACGCTTTCTTCGAGTGGAAATTTCGATTACTTCAAGGCACGTCTGGGCCTGGAAGAGCTCGCTCCACGAGAAACCATCCTGGACTCGCCCTTCGATCTGGCTTCCCAGACGCTGTTCTACGTGCCCCGCTCGATTCCCGAACCGAATGCTCCCGATTTCACCGAGGCCCTCGCCCCCGTGCTGGAGGAAATCCTGGAACGCACGCACGGCCGGGCGTTCGTACTGTTCACCTCCTACCGAAACATGCAGTATGTGTACGGGAAAATGGAAGGACGCGTACCCTTTCCGCTTCTCCTTCAGGGTTCCCGTCCGAGGAGCCGTCTTTTGAACGATTTTCGGGAACAGGTCGGGTCGGTCCTCTTTGCCACGGCATCTTTCTGGGAGGGCGTGGACGTGCAGGGCGAATCGCTCTCCTGCGTCATTGTGGACCGTCTGCCCTTTGCCCCGCCGGATGATCCCATCGTGGCCGCCAGGATTGAGAGGATGCGAAAGCAGGGCATCGATCCTTTTCGTTTCTTTCAAGTGCCCATGGCGGTCCTGGCGCTCAAACAGGGCCTGGGAAGGCTGATTCGCACCCGCTCGGACCGGGGGGTGCTCTGCATTTTGGACAAACGCATCATCACCCGATCGTACGGAAGAATTTTCCGAAAAAGTCTGCAGACCGGACCGATCTGTCGAGATCCCGCGGGCATTGACGCCTTTTTCACAGGCGATATGACTTCCTCGGACGAGCCCGTGGCCGGCCCTGCATAGGGACGTCTCGGCAAGCCGTTTTGATGAGTCACGGGCCGTTTTCCGGTTGCTTCCCGATCGCCTCACAGGCTAACCGAGGCGAAGTCGCGGTGGTATTCCCGCAGGAACCCCGCTCGCTTTTTCTTACCGAGGCCTCGAAACATGCACCACGGAAATGAGTGCCCATCCCGGCGGTATTCCTGGAAACCGGTAGCGGGTCGCCTTATCGCGGCAACGACCCGTGCAGCCGGTCTCGCGTGTTTCAGGAGAGATACATCGGGTAGTCGAAGTGCATCGGGCTGCACTACCAGCGGTTCGATGTGAAGATTTCGCCTGGCAATTATCAGCGTTGGCAGGTTGCCTATCATGCTGGTTTAGGTTAAAAGGTGGCTCAGCGTGGGAGCAGCGAAGAAATGGTTGGTGTGCCGCAGCATGCGGTGCTGCGGTTCGAAGGTTTGAGAGATGTCGATATTTCGACGGAGAGGTGAGAGCTCGAAAGATCCGATGGCCTTGTCGACTGACATCCGATCGCACTCTTCCCGTGCACGCACGTCGTCAGACAAGGCGTTCTCCCTGAAAGTCGCCAGCAGGACGTTCGACGAAATACATATCGGCCTCTCCGGAAAAATTCGTATGGACAACGCGAGCCAGCTTCGCAAAGAGGTTCTGGATATCATTGAGTCCGAGCCCTTGCGCAATATCGTGATCGATCTCGGGGAAGTCGAGTACTTTGACAGCTCCGGGGTGGCGGTATTGATCGAGGGTCACCGGCGGTGCAAGGAACTGGACAACTCCCTGAGATTGGTGAATTTGGCCCCGCGGATCAAAAGCCTTCTGGAGCTGGTCGATTTCGAGCACTATCAGACCGCGGGCATACTTCGACCTCGCACCGAGCCGAACCTCCTGGTCCAGATCGGCGAAGGCACTCAGGACCTTTACCAAACCACCCAGGACATCCTTACCTTTATCGGGGCCGCGGTGGTGGCGCTGGCGCAGGATATCGCTCATCCGTTCTCAGTGAAGTGGGACCGGCTCGGGAAGCTTGTGGAACGGAGCGGCAGTGACGCGATCCCCATCGTAGCCGTGCTGAGCTTTCTCATGGGTGCGGTCATGGCGTTCCAGTCCGCAATCCAGCTCCGGAAATTCGGTGCGAACATATTCGTGGCCGATCTGGTGAGCCTGTCAATATGCGTGGAGATGGGACCGCTGATGACTGCACTGATCGTGGCCGGACGGTCCGGAGCTGGCTATGCCGCGCACATCGGTACGATGCAGGTTACGGAAGAGGTGGACGCCCTCAGGGTGATGCTCATCGATCCCATTCGTTATCTGGTTTCGCCGCGGATCCTTGCGGTTGCAATCTCTCTTCCCTGTTTGACGCTCATCGCGGACATTGTGGGCATTCTCGGGGGATGTGTTGTGGCAGTGCTTTCCCTGGATCTCACGCCCGCCGCGTATTTCAATCAGGTGGGAAAAGTCCTCGAGCTGACCGATATCATGAAGGGACTCACCAAGAGTCTCGCGTTCGGCATTGAGGTCGCCACCATCGGTTGCCTGAAAGGATTCCAGGTTCGGGGCGGGGCTGAAAGCGTTGGGACCGCGACTACTTCCGCGGTAGTCACTTCGATCTTCATCATTGTATTGACCGATGCCGTCATTACCATGATTTTTCATTATACTCGCTTCATGTGAAGCGAATGTTGCAATGGATCCAGGGCGTGGTGAGCGGTTCGGCGATGTTCTTCTCTTATTTTGCTCTTCCGCGGTCAAATTCATGGTGTGGGAACAATACCGGACCGGAAAGACTCTTGTGCTGTTGACATCGTTGCAGCTCGACGACCATTCCAGGAGGAAGGGAGCGTTGCGAGGCAGCCGATGGGGCAGCCGCAGCAATCCTGAGGACCAGTGACTGAACGTATCAAAGAGGCCGGCCGCGTTACGCCGATAATCTCCGTAGGGAACGTCACGGCCGGATACAGAGACGAAATAATAATAGAAGACGTTTCTTTTCGCGTCTTTGCCGGAGAGGTCTTTGCCATCCTGGGTCGGTCGGGGTGCGGAAAGACGACGCTCTTCAAGGCGGTCATGGGCCTGCTGGGAATCCATGGAGGCGAGGTCACCATCGACGGAGAGAAGGTGATTCCGCTCTCGGAAGGCGGGTCAGCCCAGGTGCTTCGGAAGATTGGCGTTCTGTTTCAGTCCGGCGCGCTGTTCTCTTCCATGACGTTGGCGGAGAATGTTGCCTTGCCGCTCCGATATCACACCGATCTGCCCGAGACAACGATCGAAGAACTGGTGCGACTCAAGCTTTTCGAGGTTGGACTGAACGGGTATGAGGGGCTCCTGCCGTCCGAGCTGAGCGGAGGTATGCAGAAAAGAGCCGCGCTGGCACGGGCCATGGCCCTGGATCCGAAGATCCTCTTTTTCGATGAGCCCTCCGCGGGTGTGGACCCTGTCACGAGCGCCCAGTTGGATCAGATGATTCTGCAAATGAATCGGAGCTTGGGCACCACTATGGTGATCGTTACCCATGAGCTTGCCAGCGTGCTCACCATTGCGGACCGAGTGATCATGCTGGACCGGGACGAAAAAAACATCATCGGCCGGGGAAGTCCCGAGGAGTTGGCACGCTCCGAGGACCCGAGGATCAGAGATTTCTTCCGGAGATCGACTGCCGAGAAGGAATCGGAAGAAACGGAGCAACACGAGGCTTAACGCGGAATACGCGCCCGGTGAATGCGGTGATGTGCCCTGCGAGAAGCATTGCCTCTACAGGAGCCTCCTCCAAAATCATACATGAAATCAGGAGACGAGATGTCTGGCCAGGCGGACAAATTCAAGATTGGACTCTTTGTCGTGATTAGCCTTCTTTTGGGCGCCGGTTTCATCATCTGGCTGGGAGCCACTCGCTATTTCTCACCATCTCAGACCTTTGTTGCCTATTTCAATGAGAGCGTCCAGGGACTGAATCAGGACAGCCCGGTCAAGTTCCGGGGCGTTACCGTTGGACGGGTGGCGAGGATCCGCATGGCCCCCGATGCAAAGCTCGTCGAGGTGGTCATGAACCTGAACGAGAACTTTAAAGTAACAAATGACCTGGGAATCAAGACGAGCCTCCTGGGCCTGACCGGCATGAAATACCTCGAGATGGACAGAGTCCAGCCCGGGCAGCAGAAGGAAATCATGAACCTGGACTTCAAACCACCCTATCCGGTGATCACCACCTACCCATCGAACATCCGGGAATTCGGGGACGCGCTCGACAACATCTTCCGGAAAGTGAAAACCATCGACCTGCAACAGATTTCCAGCCATCTCCTCAACGTGTCGGCAAAACTCGACCGGATGTTGAGCGATCCGAAAGTGGAACATCTTGGGGCCGACACCGCGGACGCGGTCAAGGCGATCAAGGTGGCTGCAATAAAGATCAATCAACAGCTTGACCGAATGAAACCCGCGTGGAGAACTGCACGAACTCTTGACAAGGCATCGGAGTTCTTGCAGGAAGTAACACAGACCGCGAGGAGCGCCGATCGCATGATTCGGAGAACAGATAACAATATCAACAGATTGAGTCAAAAGCTGGACCGCAGCGCCGACAACCTTATTGATTTCACTCGCATGCTGAAAACCAAGCCATCAAGCATCATCTTCGGCGGGTCCAAGGACAAGGAGAATCGCCAGCGTCGATAAAAGCGGCTCGTCTGTCACTGCCGGCCCGTACACGGATACGCAAGAGTCCTGCGACCGCGGCAACGTGCAGGTCTCGCGACGGGGAGACAGGGCCGGCCATGCATGATAGCCTGGCCGCGGGCAAAGGCTGCTTGGAGGTGTCCACCGGTAGAGACCCGGCTGAAGTACTTCACCGGGCGGAGCGTGGAGGCATTCCCTGCCCCCAGGTGGCACCAACTGCG
>JARRRG010000054.1:0-7921 GCA_037380965.1 Deltaproteobacteria bacterium | reverse complement strand
ACACCATCGGTGAGGTTAAGGATCAAATCCAGCCCGAAGTCCCAATCTTTTCCGAAAGCGGCGCCCGGACCGCTGTTATTCTGACGGTCTCGTGAAGCTTCGGTCAGCGTAAAGTTCTTGTTGAGGAGAAATCGTGACACGGAAAGGACCAACCCGCTGCAATTCATGCCGGGCGTGGAATAGATTTCGTCCGGCCGGTTGAACGTGGTGAACCGACCTCTGCTGTCCAGCACGCCATCGTCACGGTAGGGGATTCCCAGATGGGTGTCAGCTATCTCCTTTGCACTGTTCTTTGCGGAAATGTGACGCTTCCACAGGTACTCGGGGACGAAAATATCATCAGCCCGCGCGAGGAGCCCTCCTGAGATGAGGAGAAACGCCAAACCGGCAATAGCAGCCTTCAAACATTTTCTGGTATTCCTCACCAAGCCTCCGGACTAAAAAGTATTTCCTTGCTACGTTAGCAACAATTCCGCCTCGATGCAAGCGCCTCGATCCGGCAACGGATCCCCATGAGCTCGGAGGGCCGGAGCTCGAAAGAAAAAGGGTGGCGACGCCTGATCTGAAGCGAACGGTACGATTCGTCGGCCGACAAACACGGGACAAATGGCTCGATCGGTGGTGAGCGCGTAACCGCGCGCCGACGTACCGTTCAAAGGGCGCACCGTCACTCTCCATTTGCTGAGTGGCGTCCAGGCATCAGGAGGGGCGGTTGACTGCCACGTCCGATCCTGTGCGGACTTCCCGCAAGGGGTTCCCTCGCGAATCACGTCCTTGTCGCAAAAGGTTGCCCGGCATCCGACCGCGAGCTTTATCGAACCGTAAAACTCAGTCTTCGAGCCAGCTTGTTGTCTATGTAGAGCTCAACCTTCCAGAGACCGGGTTTGTGTTTATACAGTTCAGCCAGAGGCATCATATGGATTTGAGTTGTCCCGCCTTTCGGCCTCTCAAATCCCCTGGCTGTTTCCGCCTGTTTGTCATGAGTCTGTCTTATGGTGCGGAACTCATGACCGTCCGGATCGTACCATATTGTTTTCGTTACGTAATGATTCGGCTCGGTGGCCGGAACAAACACGAGATGAACCGCGTCTTGCATTGTGTGGTCGAAAAAAGTCCTTGGATGGGCTGTGGACCCAGCGGTGAGGCACACCCTTTTGATGAGGTAATACTGCTCATCACTATCGGTGTGCTGAATTCCCAGGAACTTTCCCGGATTGATTGCGCCGCATCCGGCTGCGCCAAGCACGATGAGAATCGCGATCAGATTTCTTATCATCACTCGTCTCGATCCATGCCTCGGCCCGGCAACCAGACCATGCCAATTCAAAGTCCGCCGCGTCACCAGCGTCCACCTCCCATTACGCCCGTTTCACCATAGCTATTTCGTCGCATTCGGGAAATTTTGTGCAGCGTATGCAGTCCGCCCAGATCTTGTGAGGAAGAAGACTCTTGTCCATGTGAGCAAACCCTAATCTCTCGAAGAGTCGTTGTCGGTATGTCAGGACAAAGACCTGCTTAACCCCCATCTCTGTGGACTCTTCGAGAAGGGCCTCAATCAATCGCGTCCCAATACCTTGATACTGGTGAGAGGTCTGCACCGCAAGCGACCGGATTTCAGCCAGATCTTCCCATACTACCTGAAGCGCGCCGCATCCGATAATTTCTCCGCTCCCCTCCTCCGCTATGACACTGAAATCCCTGACCTGCATGTAGAGATCGCTGATGGCGCGGGGCAAAATCTGTCCCAGTTTCGCCTGCTCGGAGACCAGCCGATGGATGGCCTTTATCTCTTCCAGTTTCGCTTTGCGGATCAACCAGGGACCTCCGCTGCCGGGAGATCCATCAGGCGGCGGACATGCTCCCTAGCCGATTCCGAGCCGGGCGACGCGCCCAGCATTCGAGTGAGCTCCGACACCCTTGTCTCTCGATCGAGGGGTGTGACCTCGATACGCGTGCGTCCTCCACGAACCGATTTGCGCACTGACAAGTGATGATCGGCCATCGCGGCTATCTGATGGAGATGAGTGACGCACAGCACTTGCTGTCTCGCGGCAACCCGGGCAAGCCGACTGCCCACGGCAAAGGCAGTGTGTCCCCCGATTCCCGCGTCCACTTCATCGAAGATCACCGTACCTGTCCGGCGATCATCCGCTTGGAGCGCCTTAACGGCAAGCATGATGCGAGAAAGCTCCCCGCCAGAGGCCACTCGGGCCAGAGGCCGGGGAGTCTCACCGGGGTTGGCCGAAAGGAAGAATTCCACCTTTTCGAGCCCCGAGGAGAGACCCTTCTCTTCGCCGAGGTATTCAAATTCAACGCTGAAAGCGGCCGACGGCATGGCAAGCTCGTTCAATTCACGTTTCATGGAAGCCTCAAGCTTCGCCGCGGCGTCCTTCCTTGCCGCGGAAAGGGATTGCGCTGCAGCGAGATAAGCTTCCCTGTTTTGTCTCACTTCCTGCTCACTTTGTTTCACGCGGCTGCGGGCTTCAAAGACTTCTCCGGCCCCCTGGTTCAGGTTTTCCAGGTGAAGAAGCAGACCCTGAAGATCGGTGCCAAACTTCCTTTTGAGCCGCTTGATCAGAGCCAGTCGCTCCTCGATTTGTTCAAGGCGGACAGGATCTCCTTGTGACTTTTCAGCGATACCTCTGAGCTCTAGCGCCACATCCTCGATGCGGTACAGGGCTTCTTCCAGGTTCTCCTTCATGCCCACCAGTTTTTGATTTATCGACGCGAGATAATCAGCCGCCTTCTTCACGTCGGCAAAGCTTTCGATGATGCTGCCTGACCTGCCATAGAGCGCCTGGTACGCCTCGAAAGCCCTTTCCCGTATTTGTGCCGCTTTACGCAGTATGTCCCTCTCCGATGCAAGCTCTTCTTCTTCGCCTTCCTTCAGGGAAGCCGCGGTGAGCTCCTCGGCAGCGTCCGCGTTTTCTTTTGCCACGCGCTCGAGCTCTTCGAGCCGGCTCACGGCCTGTTCCATCGTTCTGACCGAATCCTTCCACGAATGGAAGGTCCGGGAAGTTTGCTGAAGCGCCTCGTCCAGCCCGCCGAATCGATCGAGGATTTCCACATGTTCATCGGGATTTATAAGCACCTGGTGCTCTCGCTGTCCGAATATGCTGACCAGCGATCCGCCTGCGGAGTCCAGCATCGCAAGTGTCGCGAGGTTTCCGTTGATGAAACAACGGGAGCGTCCGGAACGGAAGACTTTGCGGGCAAGCAGAAGCTCACCGGTCCGGGTCACCACCTCGCTCAGCTCATGAGGTAGGGAGCTTTGCTCGGGGACCTCGAAGAGCGCTTCAACATTGGCTTCGTCCTCGCCGGTACGAATCAAGTCCGGAGTAAACCTGGAGCCGAGCAACAGGTTGAGCGCACCGATCAGGATCGACTTTCCGGCTCCTGTTTCACCGGTCAAGACGTTGAATCCGTCCTGGAACTCAATCTCGACACGGTCGATGATCGCCAGATTCGATATTTTCAGAAGCCTTAGCATAGAGACCTGCACCCCGGCTCGTCCCCGGTTGCACAACCGGGTCACGTTCCTGACCGACGATATAATGAGAGCCCCGGAGTTTCAAGGGGGACCCTATCATATTCTGATCTCGGAGGTCCGGCCCGGGAGGATTGCGCCCTCGGTCAACCCTGTTCGCACATGCGTTCGAGCGGTGTTAGAGGAGCAGGCCCAACTTCTGTTTGAGGACCTCAAAATAGTCGCGTCTCCTCGATTGGACCATAATAAAAGGTACCGGGGACCGGACGACACGGAGAGACTGACCGACTTCTGCGTTAACGGTTCTGTGTCCGTCCAGCGTCAACACCAGCTCCTCACCCCGTTTCAGGACCAGCTCGGTCTCCACCTCGGGAGGAATGATCAACGGACGCTTCAATCCTGAATAGGGACAGATTGGAGTAAGAATTATCGCCTCTATTTCTGGGTGCACGAGAGGTCCGTTCGCGGCATAGGAGTACGCGCTGGATCCGATTGGGGTGCATACGATGAGCCCATCCGCTCTGATTTCGATTTCCCGTGCATCTCCCCTTCTGACTCCCAGGTCTATCAGGCGGGCCCTTCGGCCCCAGTGGATTACCACGTCATTGAGCACTCGAGCGGTCTCGCCGTTCGGGAGAGTCACCTGCAACATCATTCTCTTGACCAGAGGCGCGGTTCCCTCGACGACGGACTGCAATTCCGAGATCGCCTCTTGCGGTGACACTTCGGCAATGTACCCGACCCGGCCCAGGTTTATCCCGAGGACGGGAACCGGCCGGTCATTGAGCAAGTGAACCGCGTGCAGAATGGTGCCGTCTCCTCCGAGGACGACGAGAAGATCGGCCTCGTCCGAGATACGGTCTGTCGCGGTAGCATGCCACTGTTGGGCCAACTCTTTACAGGAAGCCTCCAGCAAGACGTCTTTTCCATTTTTCCGGATAAACGCGCTGATCTCCTCTCCCAGTGAAATTGCACGTTCCTCGGAGCTCTTCAGCACTATTCCGATACGTCTCATTGAACCCTCGGTCATTTCATGGGGTTGGAATCGTTGGATTAATTACCATGAATGGCCCGGAAAATCCAGGAAAATACCTGATCCGTGCGCAAACCAAATGAATGGAACTTGCCTGATCGTTGATATTGGGATAGGCTAACAGTATGGATCTGTTTGATAATTCCGATGCGGTCCGCTTGAAGAGGCCCCTCGCGGACAGAATGCGACCCGAGGAGTTCGAGGAATTCCTTGGGCAGGACAATCTCCTTGGTCCAGGGAAAATGCTGCGGCGAGCCATCGAGGAGGACCGCCTCTTCTCGATGCTTTTCTGGGGACCACCTGGCAGCGGAAAGACTACGCTCGCCCGAATCATAGCCCACAAATCCCGCTCTCATTTCGCGCCCTATTCCGCGGTTACCGCCGGGGTGAAAGAGATCCGTGAGGTGGTTCGTCAGGCTCGCGAAGAGCTCAAGCACACCGGAGCCAGGACCATCCTGTTCCTTGATGAGATACACCGTTTCAACAAGGCGCAACAAGACTACCTCCTTCCTCACGTGGAGGACGGTACCCTGCTTCTGATCGGCGCGACGACCGAGAATCCGAGTTTTGAGGTTAATTCGGCCCTTTTGTCACGCCTGCGGGTGTTCGTATTCGATTTTCTCCCTTCTGAAGCCGTCAATCGCATACTCTATCGCGCCCTCGAGGACCGTAAAAGCGGCCTTGGAGATCTCGGTCTCGAGCTCGATCAGGATGCCGCGGACGCCATCATTGGACAATCCGGCGGAGATGCCAGAATCGCTCTCAACATCCTCGAGGTCGCCGGTCAGGAGGCCCACAAGCATCACCAGGGCAAGATCCGACCGGATACGGTCCTGGAAGTTGCTCAGACGAAAAGCCTCATCTATGACAAGGCTGGTGAGGAGCACTACAATCTCATCAGCGCATTGCACAAATCTCTACGGGACAGCGATCCCGACGCGGGACTCTACTGGATGGGTCGAATGATCGAGGGCGGTGAAGATCCGCTCTATATCGCGAGGCGTCTCGTTCGATTCGCGAGCGAGGACGTGGGGCTCTCCTCTCCCCGCGCGCTGGAGCAGGCTGTTGCCGCTTTCCAGGCCTGCCATTTCATAGGACTCCCGGAGTGCGTGCTTGCCCTGGCACAGGCCGTGGTGTTTCTCGCCACCGCGCCCAAGTCCAACTCCCTTGAGAAGGCCTACCTCGCGGTGAAGGAAGAAATCGCTCGGTCCGGGCATCTCCCGGTTCCCCTGCATCTGCGAAACGCGCCCACTGGCCTCATGAAGAAGCTCGGTTACGGCAAAGGATACAAATACGCTCACGACTTTCCGGATGCCCGGGTCGATCAGGAGGACCTGCCGGAAAAGATACGCGGGAAACGCTTCTACTTTCCTTCGGACAGGGGATTCGAAGAAACCATACGGGAGAGGATGGGTCTTGATCGTTCCGACAGCGAATGAAGCTCGCGGAACCGATGCCCACCTTGACTCGTGTCCGTGCCCGCGACTGAAGGTCGGCAGAGCAACGGGCCCTCCATTTTGATGCCGCGGCACCAATCCACCGATCCAGGCTTAGACGTTCACTTGTCGTGCACGAGCGTGTCGGAAGTTATAACCTTCCCTTTTATTGCGAACCGTATGAGCAGATCACTCGTCAGGTCCGGACTCTGGTACGCGTCTCTCCCCTTTTCTTTGAAGAGCGTGTATCCGTCGCCGCCGGCGAGCAGAAAATCGTTGATTGCCACGGAGTAGATCTCTTCAGGATTGAAGGCCGCGTTCCCGACCCTGTCGATCACCACGTTCCCGTTGTTCGTATGATAGGTGACCCCGAATGTCTGGAGCTTTCCCCCGCTTCCCGGTCGTAGATCCGCGCTTCGCTGCAGGACGGCCTGCAGGTTTTTACCCGTGAGATTCAGCCTGACCGGATGGTCCGGGAAGGGGAGCACCGTATAGATCTCACCGCGGGTGATATCCCCGGTGTTCAGACTTGCCCTGATCGCGCCTCCGTTGAGCAGGGCCACCTGAGTCCCGAGCCGTTGGGCCATAAGGAAGGCGATGAGCCTTCCCAGGTTGCTCTCCTTGCCCGACCTGACCGTTGAGAGCCTGCCGTCGAGGAAAACGTCCGTCCTGCCGATTACTTCACTGAGGCGGGAATCCATTCCGGCTTCATACCGGTTGATGATCGCAGAGATTTCTCTGTCCTTTTGAACGTCCTCTCCCAGATGAATCAATGCTCCCTGATACGCAGCAATACGGCCGTCAACCACTTCCAGATCGAGTCTCCCGAGGTATTCAGCGTATGCCCCGGCCTGAACAATGAGAGTCCGGTTCACCTGAAGCGGCTGAAACAGCGCGGTGTGCGAATGACCTCCCACAATGAGGTCGATCTTCGGGCACGATCGGGCCAGCTCCTTGTCTCCATCCACCCCGAGATGGGCCAGAGCGATCACGAGATCGTCATCGGACGATCCCGCGAGGAGCTCTCTCGCGGAAGCTATCGCGTTGAGAAATCGCAGCCCCTTCACATTTTCCGGATGGGTGGATGTCGGAGTCTCTTCAGTAGTAAGTCCGAAAATGAAAATCTTCGTGGGGGACGAAGGCACCTTCTTCACCATACTGCGTTCGAACACACATTGGCCGGCGTTATTGACAATATTCGCACTGAGAAGCCGAAAATTCATGGCAGGCCGGAGCTTGCGGATCAGATGTTCCGACCCCTCGTCGAACTCATGGTTTCCCACAGCCATTGCCGTGAACTGCATCCGGTTCATCAGAGATACGCCGAGCTCCCCCTTCCAGATAGTGGAAAACGGTGTGCCGGTAAGCAGGTCTCCGCCCATGAGGATCAGCGTCGTTCGCCCTTGTGCGCGGTTGCGTTCAGTGATCTCCTTGATCAGAGCAGCCGCCCTCGCGAAGCCCCCGATAAGAGCTGTTCCACCTGGTTCCCTGTGCGGCGCGTAATGCGCGTGGGGATCATTCATGTACAGAATCGTGAGCTTGAGCGATGCGTCAGCATGCCCGGAGTACACGAGCAAGACGCATACACACATGAGTCCTGCAACGAATAGTCTGGTAGTGACGGTCGACCGAACCAGGCTTGTCCCATTCATCTGCATCAGTCTCCTCGGGGGAGATGTTCAGAAAGCTTTCCGGTGCCAACACCAAGGCCTGAACGCGGCCAATGCGCAAAGAGAGGTCCGCGCAGGGGAATTCGGAGCTTTGCGCGCGGCGCACATGATCACACGCGCGAAATGAGACGACCGGGGTGCATCAGAGGAGAGGAATGGTCGGGGTGGCCGGATTTGAACCGGCGACCTCGTGCTCCCAAGGCACGCGCGCTAACCAGGCTGCGCTACACCCCGATTCCCCTTCTTATAATTCCCGTGGGGTAAAAGTGCAAGGCATCTTCTAGAGGCGATGCAG
>JARRRG010000053.1:0-11957 GCA_037380965.1 Deltaproteobacteria bacterium | reverse complement strand
GTCGGCTTTGGAATGGCATTGGCATTGGAGGCGGCGCCAGAGACTGCCTGGCTGCAGGGCAATCCGCGCGGAGTTTCAAGGCCTGCGGGTGAGACCCAGCCTTTGGAGCAATCCCGCCCGTTTGGACGCTGCTCCCGCTGGGCTGGCGAGCGATTCTCTGAGCTCTTCGAGCGCTTCAAGAAGTTCTCTCGGACTCTGAAACCGATCTTCCGGTTTCTTTTCGGTCATTTTCTTCAAGAGCTTGAAGACCGGCTCCGGTACCGGAGGATCTGCCTTGACGGGCCGAGGCAATGACTCGTGCACATGTTTCTGAAAGATCACGTATGCCGATTCCGCGAGGAAAGGAGGAGTGCCCTCGAGCAGATGATACAGGGTGATGCCCAGGGAATAGATGTCGGATCGGATGTCGAGATCCGGATTTCCTTTGGCCTGCTCGGGTGAGAAGTAGAGCGGCGTTCCACACGCGATTCCCGTCTGGGTGATGCCTGAATCAGCGGAATCCAGGTAACTTTTGGCCAGCCCGAGGTCGGCCAGCTTGACCTCCCCCTTTTCCGTGAACAGAATATTGGCCGGCTTTATGTCACGGTGCATGATGTTATGCTCTTCCGCGAGGATCAGTGCGCGGGTTATCTCCATTGCTATATCGAGGACCTGGGCCAGGGACAGTCTCTGGAGCTTGCTGAGTAATGCAGCCGCGCTCCCGCCCCCCACGTAGGGCATGACCAGGTAGTGAAGCCCGTCTTCAAAGCCCACGTTCATCACGCCGACAACGTTCGGATGCTGGAGCTTGGCTGCGGCCCGGGCCTCACGGATGAAACGTTTGATGAAAATGGGGTCCTTCTCTGCAAGATACGAATAGAGGATTTTGACCGCGACGGGAATATCCAGACCGAGGTGGTGGCCTTTGAACACGCCTCCCATTCCGCCTCCGCCGATCTTGTACAGGATGCGGCTCCCCCCCACAATCTTTCCGACCACCTGTTCCGTCAGGCTGTCTCTTGTTCCGACCGGATTCGGGACCGTGAGCTCCGCGCCGCACTCCGAGCACGCTTCCGTGACCCCGATGGAATCCCTCGAGACGATGAGCACGTTTCCACACCGGCACGCAAAGCGGACCGTCTCGGTCACATGCTGCTGGTCCGGCTCGATGAGGTAATCCGCTCCAATTTCGGGCGGCGACGCGGCGGCCGCGGGAGCATGAGCGACCGAGTCGGGGGATACGGCCTCAGAGTCTTTCCCGAGTGGCCGCGGAGATTGCCGCAGCGGTTCCGGTTCCTTTTGCCGCGCATGCGAGTCCGTCTGGCCTTGCATAATAGGGACGGGGCTTTCACTCGTTACAATCGGCGATTCTTCGGCACGGTAGACCTCGCCCGTTTGCTCGTCCTCCACCAGGACTTCCACAGCCAGGGAAGCCTCAACGGTAGCGACATCGGCCAGCAGCTTATCGTAATCCCGGACGAACTGTCTCTGTTCTTCAGAGACACTGGTGAGAACTCTACGGGCCTCGTCTGCCAGGCCCTGTTCGACATAAATCCCGACCGTCTCGGAGATGACACGGCCCTTTTCGGCTGCGGTGAGGGTGCGGTCCGAGAAGACCTGTTCGAGAATCTGTCTCGCGTCCTGATACCTATCCAGTCGAATCAAGCAGGTGGCCATGTGACGCAACAGCTCCGTGCGGAGTGCCGGCGAGTATTTAAGGGCCTTTGTAAATTCTCCGAGCGCCTCTTCGTAAAGCTTCATCCCCATGTACGCGACGCCCAGATCGAGCGCGAGCCGCGGGGATAACTCGACCTCTGAGGAGTCGGGCCGCGAAGCGTCGGATGCTCGCGGTTCACCCACTTTGAGATGGGCAAGTCTTGATAACGCTTCTTTGTGATCGGGCGCCAGGCTGAGGATCTTGCGGTAGATTTCTTTGGCGTGTGAGTACAATCCCTGGGCTTCGTAAAGCTCAGCTTCCTGAACCATACTGCTGAACTGGTCATTGGGAATGGTGGAACCGCTCATGACTTCTTCTGCTCCAGTCTCACGCGCATTTCCTGCCGGTCCGAACAACTAGGCTTAAAGTCCCTTCTGGAGCAAACAATCCTACCTTTACATCAGCAGCATACCATAATTACAGAGCTTTGTCAGTGCCTAATTGGTGGTGAACCCCGGCGGCAGCTCCGGCTTGGGACGACGAGTAGGCGGCTGGGAAGCACCCTGCTCAGGTCCGGTATCGGGTAACTCGAATGTCCCGGGCGCGAGGCTGTCCAGAGAGTTGTCCTTGGTCTTAAAGACCAGCCCATATTCCCGTGCCTTCTGTTGGTAGGAGCCCGAGGCGAGTCTCACCTCTCCCATGATATTGACCCTGATTGCCGACGCACCCTCAACAGGACACTTGGTTTCGCACCAACCGCAGCCGAGACACCGATTCTCGACTACAAACGGCGCAGCATTGAGCTTTCCCGGGACCGCGCGGAAAGAGATGGCGTTGTACGGGCACGCCTCGTCACAGACCAGGCATTTCTTGTCCTGTTCCCATACCAGGCAGTTCTCTCGGACGATCCACGCGGTTCCTACTTTGGCATGTTGTTTCTCGACAAGCGGCAAGTCTCTGATGGCTCCGGTGGGGCAGACCTTGCCACAGACATTGCAATGGGTTGCGCAGGCCGCCAGACGGGGCGTCATCGCCGGCGTGAACAGACCCTCCAGACCGGCCTTGAGCCAGATAGGCTGCAGCGTGTTGGTGGGACAGGCCTTCATGCACTCTCCGCAACGCACGCATCGGGCGCGAAACTCGGTCTCCGGCATCGACCCCGGAGGGCGTATGAGCTCCGGATCCACCAGGGGATTGTTGCGGCCCCGCGAACGGGGCTGTCTGATCCCGGTGCGTAACAGACCCGCAGTTAGGAGACCGGCCCCACCGGCCACCAGCATTCCCCGCCGTGTCGGATCCGGCACGGATGATGCGCCTCCGGCCGCGGATGCGGCCAAGCCGAATGAGATCGCACTCACCGGGCATGCCTTGGTACAATGAAGGCACACGATACATTCCGAATGAACCGTCCGGAACGGATCTTCCCGTATGGCCCCCACCGGGCATTCACGAATGCACCGGCCGCACTCGGTACATGACGAATCCACTCGCCGCTTGATGAGGGGCGATCGGGAAAAGAGGCCCAGAAGCGCGCCGGAAGGACACAGGTTCCTGCACCAGAACCGAGGCTGAAAATAAGCCAACAGCACGATCCCCACAAAGAGCGCGGCTACGAAGATGTTCGTTGCAAAGACCTTTTGGGGAATTTGCAGATAGGCGAGCTGGTAGAGTCCAAGGCGGGTGAGCCAGGGTGAGACGAGAGCGAGTCCTGAATCTCCCAGGAGGCCGGCAATCGGATATAGGCACAACCCGTACAGCCGCGTGGCCAGCGATAAGGGTGACCCCAGATGGACAAGCGAGACGCCGCCAACCGCGGCACCAACGATCCCTATGAGGCCCAGGTACTTCCATGAACGATAGCGGGAGGTTGCCTCGAAAGACCGGTCGCTGACACGGGCCTTTCGTCGGGAATCCACCGGACCGCTCACGATGTCGAGAGTGGTCCCCATGGGGCAGATGTGGCCGCAGAAGTACCTGCCGAGAAACAGTGCCGAGACCAGAATGATAAGACCCGGGAGAAGAAAGTAGAGGAAATCCCGCGCGGCAATTATCGTCCCTACACCAATCAACGGGTCAAGCCTAAGGAAAAAGTCAACAGGCAGGCCTTCCCGGAAAGGGTGGGCGGCCAATAGCAGCAGTCCCACGAAGAGGACAAGGGTGGCAGCCTGTGTTACTCGTTGGAAAGACATCAGGCGCTTAGAGTTGTCACGTTGAGATTTTCGACGTCCGCGCGGCCGAGCCCTCTTTGGGCAGCAATCCGAATATGCTTCACCTGGGTGGGCTTGAACTTGCGACCATACCAGGTTCCCAGTGAGACCATCTGAGCGTCCGCGGCAACCATGTCGGAGGAGGCTATCACCAGATTCAGCGGGATCACCTTGCCAGGCCCGCCAGGGCCGCCGGTGCTGAGAATACGGGTTCCGTCAACCACGACGAGCTGGGGTTTGAGCACCATGCTCATGTCAACTATTGCTTCGTGCAGGTTGTAGCGTCGATGAAACGGCGAGCGATCGTAGATCAAGCCCATCATCCCCTTCATGGAGAGACTCACACCTGCCGACGCGTGGGTCTTGCCGACCGGCACGGCGATCAGCACGTCTGCGTCCGCGACCTCACCAATCACTTCCATGTTTTTCACTTGGAAACCGTCACGGACAGGCACCTGGTGAAAGAACCTCCGAGCCTGCACATTACTTACCATCGTTTTAGGGATGTCCCGGCAATATGCGGGAATTTGAGACAGGGACAGGCTGTCGTGCGGGTCCTGTAGCACATTGTCCAGAACGGCAATCCGGGACGCGCCCGCCTCCACGCACATCCGGGCCACCTCCGCGACCACCGCGGGGTTGGTGTTGGATCCGGTTCCAGGGGCGCGTGCGAAACTCATATTCGGTTTTATCACAACCTTACTGCCCTTCTTGACGAAGCGCTTCATACCTCCCAGTGCGTCAACCGCTGCACGCGTGATGGTTGCCGGGGACTGGCCGTGACACACGACCACATCCGGAAATTGCGCGGCGTAAGCATTGCCGCGGCTCAAGATACCGACGCTCCCCCCTACCAGGGCTGCGGCAGTGGTCACGAGACCGCCTTTGAGGAACTCGCGACGATCCGGTTTGTGTATCATTGAGAAAGCTCCTTGTGTCTCATAATTTCCTATACTTCTCTATACTAAAGCCGGTTTTGCAAAAGTCAACGCGCGGGCCGTGCTCCCCTCCATGCAACCAAGGACACATGAGGAGAGCCGGTGCTGAATATGCAAGGAATCCTGAAGCATCCGGGCACGCTCTCTTCCGGACGTGCCGGTCGTCGACTTCCTGAGTGGGACCGGCCTGGACCGGTAAGGATTCTCAGAGGTTCTGATTGAACGGCATTTCTCCGGTGATGCGCAATCGTGTGGGGGCGTCCGGGATGGAATGGAGGGGCGCTGAGATGAATCCGGCCTTGAGATCCGATGGGATCGAAGCTCTGCCGACTGCCTTTCGGGCTGCGCGACGCGGCCTCCCCTGAGAAATGGTAGCGGCCGATTACCGAGGCGCGGGCCGAGGCTCATGGGGCATCCGGCACACGTTCAGTGAATTTGAGCTCTACTGGGTATTTCTTCTTCGCTTATCTTGTGTATTCTCCCCCGGGTGTAGACGAAATTGGCGAGCACAAGCTTGTCTTTTTTTGAAGGATGCAGATGGCGCACGCTGAAGCCGGGTTTCCCTTCAAAGTGGAAGTTGGTGATGGGAAGCACCCCGTTGAGTCGCAGTTGTCTTCGTATCACGAGTCTCTTGAGCCTCTTGGACCAGTTCATCGCGTAGAGCCTCGTATAATCACAACCAGGATCCTTGCCTATGGGAGCATAAGCTACCACATAGTTGTTCTTGGCTCCCAGGTCCGGGTCGTCAGTAACACTCACCGCCCTCCAGGCGAGCAAACGCATGAAGGGAACCATCCTGGCTATTTCGTCAGGTGGGGTGAAACGAAGGTTGTGGGTATAGATATATCCGACTCTGCCATCTTCTATCTTTACCTTGTACCAGACATCTTTCTTCACCGGGTCGTCGGAGAGCTCTGACGGGTCGGGATTCTCCTCCGCGAGAGAGACTTGATCCAGTCCACGACCTCGTGTGGCAATGGTTCCGGTTCCGGTGGGAATGTGGCGAACCGTCACCACCCGTTCGTACATTTCAAATTTCTTTCCCGGAGGAAGCACTTCCACTACAGGGTGCTCTCGGCCTGGCTCCAGGCGGAAGTTGGCCTTACTTTTTGTCACGCCTTCGGCTTGAACAGGCATCCCTTCTATGGATCGCCTCAGCTCGTAGGTTTTGCGGATGATCTCCTCACCGCCGACCATCTTTTGGTCAAGGTATCCTTCTCGGCCCTCGCGGGTCCGGACTCGATACCATTCACCGATTTGATCGATCAGGTGAATCGGCGTTTCCGCGGGCAGCTTCCGAATCACTTCGGAATTGGGATTGGCCGTCTGGTAAAGAGAGCAGGATCTTATCGTTATCCCGTCTCTCGGCGTAAAGGGGTGCTTCTTTTTCAAGAGCTGGGACTGAACCTTTTTCAGCACTTCTCTCTTGATGGTGTCAACTTCTTTGCACCCCGAATTCAGCCCCCAGCTCGCGGCCAGGACCAGAATAAGCACGCAGGTTTTTGAAATGCACATTGTCTGTGTGCGGGACAGCATTGCCGTCTCCTCCAACCGTCACTACGGTGATCACCTTATATCTGTTCGATTTTGAAATCAACTCTCCGCGAGCCGTCAGTACTGAATCATGGGACAAGGTGACCTGAGGAATTGTAATGATAACGCTTGCTTTTCTGGCTGAGATCAGCTACATTTTTTGCGGGCTTCACCAAGACGAGGGCGAGTCGGAAGGCACTCTCGATCATGGGCCGGCCCTCATGACAAGACCGGACCTACCCCTGAGCAGGCGCTGGCAAGCGGAGGACCTGTGATCTTTCAGACCTGGGCGAAATCGGATCTCGGGAGACAGCGGCCGGTGAACGAGGATTGCCTGTACGTTGATCTCGAAGAGCAGTTGATTCTCGTTCTGGATGGCATGGGAGGCCACAGAGCTGGGGACGTAGCTTCGCTCCTGGCCATGGAAACAATCTCAAGTTTCTATAAAGCGCATGCATCGAAGGCTACCAACAATTCGGAAATATTTGAAGATTACGACGAAAGCTTTGCCTATCATACAAACTTGCTCCGCCAGGCCGTGTACAATGCCAACCGCGCGGTCCTCAATCAGTCCCGCGTCAAGGATGAATACCTGGGAATGGGTAGTACCGTTGCCGGTATGGCGATTCAGGAATTCACCGTGTCGATGGTCAATGTCGGTGACAGCAGACTGTATCTGATTCGGGACGGGCTCCTTGAACAGATTTCTCGAGACCACACACTGGCCGAGGATCAGGTCGAGCGGGGCATGATTACTCCCCAGGAAGCCCGCCAGTCGCAGTTGAGACATATACTCTCTTCCGTCATCGGTGTTGATGTCCGCATCCGTGCTCACATGGATGAGCTCGCGGTCTTTCCCGGAGACATCTTTCTCCTCTGCACGGATGGGCTCACCGTCGTGATGGAAGACTCCGAGATCCGGGACGAGATCTTGCGTGAGCCCCCAGGGCCGGAAACCTTGACTCGATTGATCGATGAAGTCAATGCGCGGGGGGGACCCGACAACACGACGCTCGCGCTTACCGTCTTCTCGGAAGATCGCACTTCCGACACGGAGTCGGAGGCATCGAGGCTCGTATCCAAGACCCCCAAGGGTCGGTCCAGGTAGGCGACCGTGGTAAAGACGGTCATGGGGCCAGGAGGATGACGATGTTTAAACTTATCCTGGAGTTCCAAGATACTGTGGTAGACGACTATACGTTCTACAAAATTCCTGTGACCATCGGCAGACGTGAGGACAACGACGTCGTCATAGACAATATGGCCGTCTCAGGGCACCATGCGGTCATTGAAGCCGAAGAGCCCAACTATTTTGTCCTGGTTGACCTCGACTCGCTCAACGGCACGTTTCTCAACGAACAGAAGATCGGTCGTGAACGGGTCTTTGACGGAGATTCGATCATCGTCGGCAAGCACCGGCTTCGATTCGAGGATCTCCGGCCCGAGCGGGAGCGACCGTCGAGGGAAAAATCGGAGGAAAAAGAGGACCGTCCTCCCTCCGAGTTCAGAGACACGGTTATTCTCGAGACCAAGGCTCAAGAGGAACTGCTGGCCAAGCAAGCTGAGAAGTTGGGATACGCCGCGGACTTCCGGGGGTACGCCTCAGATAGTAGACCTTTCAAAGCGGGTTACCACCCTTGGGAAATCCTCGGACGCGGATGTGAGGTGCTCCGGGTTCTTTGTCGCCAAGGTCGGGGCCCTGATCAACAAGAGGCCCAACGGATTCTTTCTCTCGTATGCCGAGGGATTCAAGAAACCCGAGGTCAATGGCGAGCAGGTAACGGGTCAGGTGCAACTCAACGACGGCGATCAGGTAATGCTCGGGAACACCCGGATGACCTTCAACCTCCGCGAAAGTACCGAATAATTCATCCCGCCTGAATGATGGCGCTTTTCCCATTCGGGAAACGGGTTCCTCCCCGCACATCTCTCCATTCCCTATGGTGCGTTTGACATTCTACCGGCCGCGCGCCGCTTCGGCTTTGCCATCCGCCTGAAGGTGAGCATGAGGCCGAACAGGAGCAGCAGCGCGGCCAGCAACAGTATGAGACCCACCAGCCGCGTGGCTTCACCAATCCCTTTGTCCGCATCAACCGGCCGAGACGCGTTCGATCGGGGGGGAACGACATTCTTCTCCTCCGGACCCAGACTGACCCCAGAGGAATCGGCGTCTGTCACCGTCACATTCACGGCAGTCATTGCGGTCTTTGTCGGCAGGCCGCGTGCCAGGGGATTTCCGTAAAAGAGTCGATACTGCCGGCCCCCATGGTGCTTGAACACGGCGCGGGGCACTGCGGCAAGAGCCTCAAGACCGTCTACGGCCACGGGTGGACCGCCGGGTCCCGAGAGCACCGCCATCAGGAAACGTGACGGTTGAGGCTTAAAACGCGCCTTGAGATTCTCCTTGGATATCCCCTTCTTCTCGAGCCGAAAGAAGGTCCCCGAAAAGATCTCTTTCCATTCTTCGGCAGTGGCTGAAGAGCTGGTCCGCAGAGCAATCTTCTTGACAAAGCTCGCCGCACGAGTCGAAATCTCGATGCCGCACAGTGGAAAACGTTTCTCACCAAGGTCCGCGACGATCCACGCCTGCTGGCGATGAGTCCATCCATCCGGATGACGTAACTATCCCGGCCGTTGTCCGTTCCCCGGATCTCAACGATGCGGACGAAGTCCTCGGAAGAGGTTTGGATGAGAATCCCGCGAGTGATGATCTTGCCGGACTTGTCTATCCAGGCGTCGGTCCATTTCCCCGGTCTCCTGGCAACTCGGTACACCTCCGCGGGGAACGGTCTGGACGCGGTCGTGGGCTCCGGGCACTCGAGTTTCATCGGGACGACCTCTCCACCTGAAGAGATCACCCTCAGATCGCCCATATCTGGCCGGCACTGCTCGAGGATTGCCGATTCGAGCGGGACGACGACATGCCCGCGATCGAAGTCTTTGGGAATGCGGATCTGTCGGAAATACCGCCATCCCGCTGAATCGAATGCCGCATACGCGGTCCCGGTAAGGAAGAGAATCCCCAGGATCAGCGGGGGCACGGTCAAGATCCGACCTCGTCTCGCGACTGCCTGGCCAATCTTTGGGCCCGTAAATCCGCTTAACATGGGCGTGAATTATAGAATGGCGGCCTCGCGGGATCAAGGATGAGTTGAAAAGTCACGCGCGGCCCGCACCGGTGCGCCGTCGGAGGACCCCGGCACGAAACAAAAGAGTATGAGCCCCGTCAAGATCGGCTCCTACGCCTTTTCCACCACGCCTGAACTTGGTAATATAGCACCCATGGACGTTATCACCACCCACTTGAATGCGGATTTCGATGCCTTCGGATCAATGGTTGCGGCCAAGAAGCTCTACCCGGACGCGCTTGTAGCCTTTCCCGGATCACAGGAAAAGAACCTCAGAGATTTCTTCATGGAGTCAACCCTGTACATTCTCTCCATCGAGCGTGCCAAGGACATTGATCTGGAGAAGGTTGACCGGCTCATCCTCGTTGACACTCGACAGAAGAGCAGGATAGGGCGATTCGCGTCCCTCGCGGATTCAAGCGGGGTCCGTATTCACGTGTACGACCATCATCCTGACTCTGACGACGACGTCAAGGGCGACATGGAGATCGTTCGGGACGTGGGGTCCACGGTGGCCATATTGGTCCCCGAGATCAGGAATCGAGGAATCGAGATCAACGCGGAGGAGGCGACCGTCCTCGCCCTCGGAATCTACGAAGACACGGGCTCGTTCACCTTTTCCTCCACCACGCCGGCCGATCTTGAAGCCGCGGCCTGGTTGATCGACCAGGGAGCCAACGTCAACATTATCTCGGACATGATGACCAGTGAGCTGAGCAAGGAGCAGATCGAGCTTCTGTACGAGTTGATCGAGGGATCGGAACTGGTAAATGTGCGCGGGGTGGAGATCCTGATTACCGCGGCCACGGTCACCGGGTACGTCGGAGACATCGCACTCCTGGTCCACAAGTACCGTGACATGGAAAACCTCGATGCCATCTTTGCCCTGGTGCGGATGGAAAGCAGAATCTACCTGGTGGCCCGGAGTCGATTGGAGGAGGTGAATGCCGGCGAAATTGCCATAGAGTTCGGAGGCGGAGGACATGCCACCGCGGCCAGCGCAACGGTCAAGGACCTCTCATTGTACCAGGTTCGGGAAAAGCTTGTCGCTCTCTTGCACGAGAAGGTCCGTCCCAAAAAGGAGGCGTCGGAAATTATGAGTCGGCCGGTCATCACCATCGAACCGGACCGCACTCTCCAGGACGCGGCCGAGTCCTTGCGTCGCTACCAGGTCAGCTCTCTTCCCGTTGTCGATGACGGAAAGGTTCGGGGAATCCTCAATCGGCACTCAGTGGAAACGGCTCGTCATCATGGGCTCCAGGAGTCTCCTGTGGCCGATTTCATGGATTCGGAAATAGTCACCGTCAGCCCGCACGAGACCATAGAGCAGGTGATCCAGCTCTCGGTGGACGGTCGTCAGCGGCTTGTACTGGTGCTTGACCAGGACGCGCTCGTGGGCGTGATAAGCCGGAGCGACCTCCTTGAGCACATGAGGCTCCCAAAGGACAAGGATTCGACGAGCGCCGAGGAATTCCGCTCCGGCCGGCCGCGCAGCAAGAATGTTCGAAGGCTCATGGAGGAGCATTTCCCTCGCAGGGTGTTGGAAATCCTGCGCACCTCCGGCAAGGTGGCCTCCGATCGAGGAGAAGAAGTCTATCTTGTGGGCGGTGCGGTGAGAGATCTCCTCTTGAGGAACCACAACCTCGACATCGATCTGGTGGTGGAGGGCGCGGGGATTCCGTTCACCCGGCAATTGGCCGCCGGATTTCCAGGCTGCCGGGTGAGAGGACATGAAAAGTTCGGCACCGCGGTCCTGCTCTTTGAAGATGGGTTCAAGATTGACGTGGCGACCGCGCGCTACGAATATTATGCGAAGCCCGGCGCCCTTCCCACGGTCGAGACCAGCTCTATCAAGCGCGACCTCTTCCGTCGGGACTTCACCATCAACACCCTCGCGGTAAGTCTCAATCCGGGGAGTTTTGGCCGGGTGATCGACTTTTTCGGCGGCACCCGGGATATCAAGGAGCGGATCATCAGGGTGCTGCACAATCTTGCCTTTGTCGAGGACCCTACGAGGATTCTTCGTGCCATTCGCTTCAGCACCCGCTTCGACTTCCAGATCAGCAAGCACTGCATGAACCTGATGAAACGCGCGGTGGAATTGAAGGTGTTCGACAGGGTCGAGGGGAAGAGACTCCGAAACGAGCTGATCTATATCCTCGCGGAGAAGAATCCCCTGCCTCCCTTGAACCTCATGGGCAGACTGGGGGTTTTCAGCGCCCTCCATCCCGCGCTCGATTTCAATCCTCGCACCAGGGATCTGGTCGAGAGCATTTCGGGTGTCCTTGCCTGGTGGAAGTACCAGTTCAGCGGGGACCGGGTCGATTCCTGGATGGTCTACTTCCTGGGCCTCACCGATCACCTCGTGGACGACCGATTCAATGAGGTGACGGTCAGATTCTCCATCCCACCGTCGAAAGCCAGGAGTCTCCTCTATGAACGGGCCCGCGCGCGAGAGGCGCTGGCGAGCCTGGCCCGAGGGGAAGCGGATCGTCCCAGCAAAATAGCGGGCGCG
>JARRRG010000052.1:0-7985 GCA_037380965.1 Deltaproteobacteria bacterium | reverse complement strand
CCCATTATGAGATCTCTGACCACTCGCATGTTCACATCGGCCCGGAACACCCCCTGCTCCACGCCATCGGCCAGGATTGCCAGCGGGATGCCCGAGTATTTGCGAACCATCTGGTAGGCGCTATGCCGATAAAAGTTCCTGTTGGAACGGCACTCGAACAGCCAGATACGAGGGTAATTCTCGTGCGTCTGATTGTACCGGAGGTGGAACCAGATCATTTTGCTCAGCCTGCTCGTTGGGTCCACGATTCCTTCCAGGTGCTCCTGCAAGCCGAGACTGGCCTGACGGAAATGAACGCCGGCTATTGAGAAGACGAGATCCTCTTTACCCTTGAAGTAGTGGTAGATGACGGAGTCGGCCACACTGGCCCGCGCGGCTATCTCCGATATGGTCATATGCTGGAGGCCGTTCTGGTAGATCAACTCCTCTGCCGTCGCCAATATTTCTTTTTTGGTTTCTTCGTTTGCCATGATTCGAACGCTACCCTATTTGGCCTTCCTGGTGAACGTTTTTAATAATTAGACTACGTTTTCCCTGTTGTGTCAAGGATGAGTGAAAACTTTTTGATTGCCAATTGTTAGCTACCATATTTCAGAGACATGGTGGTTTGAAAAAACTCTTGACAAGTCTGAGAGGAGAGGTCATAAATGAATCTGATTCGTAATTACGATTATCCGAATGAATATCTACCACGAGACCGGGACGTTGACCAATCAACATAAAAAATGCACGCCCCGCACCACGCATTACGCCGGAACCCGCCCAGCCGTAAACACGGTTCGGCTCGCACTTAATGGCTCAATATCCGAATGTCAACCGACGCGGGTCCGCGGGGCGTTACAGGCCGTCCCGCCATGGGCGCGAAGTTCAATACACTGGAATGATGCGCTGGCAATAAAAGTTGAAGAGGACTGGTGAGGTCTTGGTGAAAAGCCTCAATCCGGGGTGCTGACGCGCCGGAAGTGAAGCGACCGTAGAAACCGAGGCCGAGCCCCAAGCCATCGGAGGTAAGTTCATGAAGAGGGTCGGTTTGGTCTGTCTGGCTGTGTTGTTGGGAGCAAGCGTGTGGATCTTTGCGGGGCCGTCGATTGCATGGGCAGGCGCTGATCCCATTGTTCTCGGTTGTCCAACGTCTCTGTACACGCCCTATGGAAGTGAGACTGCAAAGGCCGCGGAGCTGGCGGTCGAAGAGATCAATGCCGCGGGCGGGGTCAAAGTGGGGAATGTGAAGCGGCCGTTCAAGATGATCGTTTCCGACACGAGGGGAGGAGAGCCCGGGACTCCTGTTCATGATTCGCTCATGGCCTATGAAAAGCTCATCACGGAGAACAAGCCGCATGCCATAGTGGTCGGGGCCTTCCGCTCGGAGGTGCTCATCGCGGCCATGGATCTGGTAGCCAAGTACAAGGTGCCTCATTTGTCTTGCCCTGCTCAGACGCCGATGTTTCAGAAGAAGTTCAGTGAGAATCCCAAGAAGTACAAGTACCTGTTCCGAGTGGGCCCGGACGCGCTGATTTCGGGCACGTACATCAACCGTGCACTGGATACGCTCAAGAAAAAGTTCGGCTTGGACCGGGTACTGTTCATCTATCAGGATGTCCTCTGGACGCGGGCCTTCTCCGGAATAATGAGGAGGAATTGCAAGAAGAACGTCTGGACCGAGATCGGGTACGATGGCTACGCCGGGTCGGCCAATGATTTCTCTCCGGCTCTGACAAAGGCTAAAGATCAGAACGCGCAGGTCATCGTCATGGTGTGGGACGCACCGCTGGGGTCTGGAATCTTCTGCAAACAGCACAAGGCCATGAAAGTGCCTGCTATGGTGGTCGGCTTCGTGCCAACCCTCGCTTCCGCTTACGCGGTCAAGACGCTTGGGCCGGTGGTCGAGGACTCCGTGACCGTGGAATTCCCCATAGGCTCCTCTTTGCCGCTCAAGAAGGTTCCCAAAACCGTTGAGTTCCAGAAAAAGCTGAGGAAGATGCTTGGTGGGCCCCCTGATGCAGCCGCGGTGATCTCCTCGGGCTACGACGCGGTGTACATTCTCAGGGACGCCATTGAGCGAGCCAACAGCCTTGATCCGGACAAGATCGTGGCAGCTCTGGAAAAGACCGATTACCAGGGGGTCAGCGGCCGACTCAGGTTCAACAAGCAGCACTGCGCCATCTTTGGATACGAGGATCCCACCAAGACCGGCCTGTGCACAAATTTTCAGTGGCAAAAGGACAGCAAGGGAAAGCTGAAGAGAGTGCCCGTGTACCCACCATATGTGGCCGAGGGTAAGCTCCAGTTGCCCCAAAACATGAAGAAGAAGTAAGAGAAGCGCATTCAACGCGGTCTGCAGAGGCGGGTCTGCCGGGTTTCACGTCAGCCCGCCTCTGCTACAACCGGTGCCGGTAAGGCACCCAACGGCAGTCACTCGAAGGAGCTCAGATGTCGCTTCTCATCTACGGCACGGTGACCAGCATCATTCTCGCGCTCTATGCCGTGGGCTTTTCGCTGACCTATGGCATCAGTGGGCTGGCAAACTTCACTCATGGGGCCCTCTACATTCTGAGCGGTTTTATTGCCTGGCACTTGATGAATTATCTGGAGCTTCCCTTTCTCGTCGCGATTCCCTTGACGGTGCTCGCCGCGGGTTTCATAGGCTTCCTCATGTATTGGACCCTCTTGCTCCGTGTACGAGGGATTGCCGTGTCTGAGCTGATCGTCACCTTCGCGGCGGGAGTGGCCATTCTGGAGCTCCTCACCTGGGGAGGCTTCTACGGTACGCGGTACAGCCTTCCCGTTCTTTTCGAAGAAGGCATCGAGATCAGTGGAGTGGTGATAGACGGCCAGCGGCTGCTGGTCATTGGCACCGGTGTGATGCTGGTGATCCTGCTCTATCTTTTCGTTCACCATACCAAAATCGGCCTTGCTTTCCGCGGTATGGCCCAGGACGAGCGTACAGCTCTTTCGGTGGGCATCGAATCCGATTGGATCGGCTCCCTCTCTCTGGCACTCGGCGCGGCGCTGGCAGCGGTGGCCGCTCTGGTGGTGCTTCCGTTGGGCATGATGGAGGCCACCGTGGGCTACGAGGTTCTCATCTATGCTCTGGCCGTGGCCATCGTGGGCGGACTCGAGAGTACGGCAGGAATGGTCGCGGCGAGCTTCATCTTGGGCTTCGGCCAGTCGGCTGCGGCGCGATACATAGGGCCTCAGTGGATGACCGTCGTGCCTCTGGCCGCGATCGTGCTGGTGCTTGCCGTGAGACCCTCGGGTCTGGTGGGCCGGTTCAAGGAACTCGAAGAAAGGGTCTGATGTGACTTCCCAGGTTCAACTCCGCAAAAGAAGGCTTGATCGGGGCATCAAAGCCAGAACGGACTCGGTCTTTGTCATCGCCGCGCCAAATGACCTTATCTATGTCCTGGCTCCACGTGTGGTTCCCATCTTGTTTCTCATGCTCCTGCCCCTCCTGTTGAGCGGGTACGAGGGGAAGATTCTGGTCCACGCGTGCGTGATAGGCCTCCTGGCCATGAGCTGGGATCTCCTGGCCTCCTGTGGCCTCTTTTCGCTGGGACAGTCTCTCTTCTTCGGCGTCGGCGCGTATCTGGCAGGGACGATGAACAAATATGGGGGCGCTCCCATCTGGTTGACCTTGCCGTTGGCTACCATAGGAGGGGGCGTGCTGAGTGCTGCTTTGCTGGCGCCGGTGGTACGGCTCCGGGGTGTGTACTTCGCGATGGTGACCCTTATGCTTCCCCTCCTGTTCAGAAAACTCATTGAAGCCTGGGGCATCTTGGGCGGCACCCACGGTATTTCCAGTTTGAGCGTCTTTCCCAGTGATTGGGTCGCAGAATATTTGGCGATCATCGCATTCCTGGGAGTGCTGTTCGGCCTGCGAAAGCTCATCGAATCCGATTACGGGCTCGTGCTCAAGGCGATCAGGGACGACGACAGGGCGGTGATGAGTGCCGGTATCAACATCTATTCCCGCAAGGTGCAAGCCTTGTTTCTTGCCGGTGCCATAGCCTCGTTTGCCGGAGCCTTCATGACCCATCACTTCGGATTTGTCGGCTTCTCGGTGTTTGCATGGGACTATGCCATCCTTCCCGTGGCCGCGACGACCCTGGGCGGTCCCGGAGCCTTCGCCGGCGCAGCGCTGGGAAGCATGATCCTGCTGCCGCTTTCCGAATTCCTGCGAGCCATGGGAGGCCTGAGGATCGCGATTTACTGCTGTATCTTAATCGCTTGTGTCATCACCTTGCCGGAAGGTCTCTTCAGTTTCCTCGAACGCAAGTACCATCAGTTCGAAACCGTGGTCGAGGTGAAGTAGCATGTCAGCCGAGACCATCCTTAAGGTTGAAGCGATCAGGAAGTCATTCGGTGGCGTGCTGGCAATCGCGAACGTCGATTTCGAGCTCAAGCAGGGCGACTTTCTCGGAGTCATCGGTCCCAATGGCGCGGGTAAGACCACGCTGGTTAACATGATCAGCGGCTTCGTCAAACCTGACGGAGGAAGAATTCTCTTCAAGGGCAAGAGCATCGGAGGCCGTCAACCCTATCAGATTGCAAATCTCGGGCTGGCGCGAACCTTCCAGATGGTCAGGCTCTTCTACAATCTACCGGCCTACAAGAATCTGATCATTCCCCTCTGTTCCGCTCGGGTCAGGAGGTTGAGGGGAGGCAAGTTTGGCGAGCGTGACGACGTGGCCGTAGACCTCCTCGACGAGATGGGCTTCGAGCGGGACTCAAATGTGCCCTACAAGGCCGCCGGCAATCTGCCTCACGGATACTTGAAGCGGCTCGATCTTGCCCGGGCCCTCGCGTTGCGTCCCGAGCTTCTCATCATGGACGATCTCTTTTCGGGTATGTCCATGGCAGAGGTAGCCAGCGTGCTGCCTCTGATCACAAGGCTCAGCGATCAGGGGCTGACCGTCATCATGATTGAGCACCGTCTCCGTGAGCTGTTCAGAGTCGTGGACCGCGTGATGGTGCTCAACTTCGGACAGAAAATCGCTGAGGGCTCTCCCGATCAGGTGATGGAGAGCGAGCCGGTGAAAAAGGCGTACCTCGGAATCGATGTCGAGATCAATGGGTCAGAGCGAACCGATGCTTGAAGTACGAAATCTCCTGGTCTTTTTTGAGAACGCGCTGGCACTCAATGACCTT
The DNA here is from genome assembly GCA_037380965.1 of Deltaproteobacteria bacterium. Classification (GTDB taxonomy): domain Bacteria; phylum Desulfobacterota; class Desulfomonilia; order Desulfomonilales; family Desulfomonilaceae; genus JARRRG01. Next base: position 2,837 of record JARRRG010000052.1, on the reverse strand, counting down.
TCCCTCGATGTGCACCAGGGCGAGATCGTGGCCGTACTAGGCTCAAACAGCGCCGGCAAGACCACGTTGATGAACACCGTGTCGGGCTTGCTGCTGGACATCAAGAAAAAGGCGGATCGACGCGGCGGGGAAAGAATTACCATCATGGGCGAGGTGAAATTTGAGGCTCAAGACATCATCCACCTGAAACCCGGGCAGAGGGTTAAGCGGGGTATCGCATTGTGCCTGGAAAGACACCCCGTGTTCCGAGACAGCGATGTGGTGGAGAACCTCAAGATTGCGGGATACCTTAGCTCTCGTAGACAGGTGAGACAGGGAATCGAACTGGTCTTTGGCATCTTCCCGATGTTGAGAAGGCTCAAGAAGCGTAAGGCAGGACTGTTGAGCGGCGGCGAGCAGCAGATGTTGGCCGTCGGCATCGCATTGATGGCCAGACCGAGGCTCCTGCTCATGGACGAGCCACTCCTGGGTTTGAGTCCCCTTCTGCAAGCCACGCTGGCCGATGCCGTCAAAAAAATCTGCAAGGAGAATATTACGATTCTCATCTGCGAACAGTTCGCTCGACCGATTATTCCCATTATCGACCGTGGTTATGTGATCGAAAACGGCAGATTGCTCTTCTCCGGGAGCAGGGACGAGGTCATGGAGAATCCCGAGGTGAAATCAGCGTATCTGGGAGTGTGAGCAGGTGGCTAAGCAACTGGAACTGCCCGCGGATAGTCTGTACGGAGCTTTCGAAAACACGGCTCGGAAGTCAAGGGACAAAACGGCCGTTTTGTATCTGGGAGAGAAGTTCAGCTATCGCCAATTCAACGCGATGGTGCTTTCACTCGCGGCTTCCCTCTGGAATCTGGGTGTGAGGCGGGACGATAGGGTTATCCTCTACCTGTACAACATGCCTCAAACACTCGCTGCGTGGCTCGCTCTCCAGAGGCTCGGGGCCATTGCCGTGCCGGTCGCGCCGGTCTACTCCACCTACGACCTGGAGTACCTCGCCAACGACAGCGGCGCTGAGACGATCTTCTGCATGGACAGCAACTTCAACTATGTGGACGAGGCGATTCCCCACACGCCTTTGAAGCATGTCATCTACACCAATATGCTGGATCTGGTGCCCTGGTGGAAAAGGGCCATAGCACGGGGTCTCGAGCGAGTCCCGGTCGGCCGTTCACCCCGGGGATCGAATATCTACCCCTTCAGGGAGTTCGTACGAGAGGGGAGTGCCGAGTCCCTGCCCTCCGTTGAGCCAAAGGCACTCGATGCTCCAGCGGTTATTCTCTATACCGGCGGGACGACCGGGTTCCCCAAGGGGGTGCCTCTTTCCGCCGGGCTGTTGCTGAATAATATCGCGGTGTGGCGTGCCATCCAGGCCGCCGCGGTGCCGGTGGGACACGCGATCACTGCTCAGGCCGCTCCTCTCTATCATGTCATTGGTCAGATGGACGCAGCAGCCACGCTACTCGTTGGAGGCGAGACGCTGGTCATTCTCCCGCGCGTCGTGCTGGACGGCCTCTTCTATCAAATCCAGCGCCATCGAGTCACGAACATGTTCGCGGTGCCCGCCATGTATCGCATGATCCTCGAGCATGATCGACTGGATCAGTACGACCTGAGCTCGCTGCGCTACTGCGGAACGGGCGGCGATGCGCTGCCGCCGGAGGTGGCACGGCGCTGGAAAGAAAAAATAGGCGTGCCCATATACCAGGGCTACGGAACCACCGAGCTGGGCGGGGCCATCACCCTCACTGACGCGGAGTTCGAGGCCGTGCCCGAGGGCACCATGGGAAAGGTCACCCCGGGCAGCAAGATCAAGTTGGTGGATCCACTTACCCTCGACCCGGTACCGACCGGTCAAACCGGAGAGCTCCTCGGCTTGATGCCCTGGGGAGCGAAGACTTACTGGAACAAGCCCGACGAGACAGCGAGCTCTTTTGTGGAGATGGAGGGAGAGGTCTGGTACCGGACGAGCGACATGGCGAGAGTAGATGAGCTCGGCTGGTACTATTTTATGGACCGTTCGGTGGATATGATCAAACACAAGGGATACCGGGTAGCTGCGGCAGAGATCGAAAGAGTTCTCCAGGAGCACGAGGCGGTAATGGCGGCCTGCGTGATAGGGGTTCCCGACGAAAAGGTCGGCGAGCGCATCAAGGCCTTTGTGGTCGCAAGGGAAGATGTGCGAGGCGTGAGCAGCTTTGAGCTGACAAACTGGTGCCGCCAGCGGCTTGCCCCGTACAAGGTTCCTCACTACATAGAGTTCCGCGACATGCTCCCCAAGTCCAAGGTGGGAAAAATGCTCCGACGCGAGATGCGGGCGGACGAGAGTCGGAGGGTCTCTGCCTAGGCGCTGCCACGCTGTTGTCTCCCTCCGGAGGTTGAAGAACGCTCTCCGCGGATAGGGAAGGGTGAGCGAAAACGGTGACTGCCGAGGCTATCCGGTTGCCGAGCCCAACCAAGGCCTCGCCTACATGTTTCAGATGATGAATGAAGCACGCGGAGAAGTAGGGATCGGAGCGGCCGCAATCGCTTCCGCCGCGTACTATACCGCGCTCCAGTACGCGAGGGAGAGATCTCAGGGCCGAAAGCTCTCGGAAAAAGACCCAATTCGACCGCCGGTTCTTCTTATCGAACACTCGGATGTCAAGCACATGCTCTTATTGCAGCGAGGCATAGTCGAAGGTTCATTATCCCTCGGACTGACCGTTCAGATGAGCGACCCGTTCTTCTCGGACTGAGTCCGGATCGATTCAGTCACGTCAAGCCCGTTCGTGCCAGGGATAATATCGGGGGGCGGAGCAAGCGGAAGATGTGAGGAAAAGTGGCCCAACAGATCGTGA
>JARRRG010000051.1:0-24599 GCA_037380965.1 Deltaproteobacteria bacterium | reverse complement strand
GGAAGAGATGGGGAAAGATATGGGCCCTGACGAGCAATCGCTTCGTGGGATAAGACGTCTCATAGATACGGTGACGCTCACCGGGAACCAGCTCGGCGCGATCGTGATATTCGTATACTTTACTTTCGTCCATTCTCCTCTCGAGCTTGCCCCCACGGCCCGGGATCGGACGATCATGATTGTCTACTTTGCCGTTATGACCAGCGTTTTGATACTGGGACTATTCGCTCTAGGCCGCAGGCTGTTTCGTCCCCTTTGGCAGGACCTGGGCCAAGGAGGTCGTGCGCGGGCGCATCAAGATCTTAGTATTGTAGCAGGGAGGCTGATGGATGCGCCGCTCTATTCCGCCGGACTGACCGCGATGGGATGGGTCTTGGCGGGCTTTATCTTCGGCCTTCAACCATTGGTTGTGTGGCATCCCAATGAGAATATGTGGTCCATTGCCTTGAAAACCTTCTTTGGATGCGTATTCGTCGGGGGACCGTTCACCGTGCTCTTCGTCTATTTCGTGTTGGAATGGAGGCTTAGGAAGCGGCTCCCAGTAATATTTCCCTCAGAATCGTTGCGGACGATGCCCCCTTCGGTCAGGGTAAATGTCCTCCCGAGAATGCTTCTGGTTTCGCTCATGATTGGAATCCTCCCTGTTACCATAGTGAGTTTCTTGACGCTCAGCCAGATCGAAGCAATTCAGGCGGGCAAGGCGGAAATTTCGAGCTTTCTTGCACACATGCCTGGTGTTATTGTTTTTCTTTTGTCACTTGCCGTGATTGCTGCGGTGGGTCTATCCTTGTTGATGGCCGCGAGTGTGTCCGACCCGCTACGCCGCGCAGATTTCGCGATGGATCGTGTCCGCAAGGGAGAGCTGGACGTCAGCGTTCCGGTGATCTCCAATGACGAGATTGGCATCATGTCTGAAGGATTCAACCGCATGGTCGCTGGCCTGAGAGAGCGGGACGCGATCCGGGATACCTTCGGCCGATACTTGAGCGAGGAGGTAGTTTCCGAGATATTGAGATCGCCGGAAGGGGTCAATCTTGGTGGCGAATTGAGGGAAATCAGTGTGCTGGTGTCGGATCTGCGGGAATTCACCCCCCTGGCGGAGTCTCTCGAGCCGGAAATTGTCGTTACGATCATTAATCGCTACCTCGGGAAGATGACCGACGTCATCTTACGCCACGAAGGTACGATCGATGAGTTCACCGGCGACGGAATCCTCGTCTTTTTTGGAGCTCCCCGAAGCCTCGCGGACCACGTGAGGCGGGCCGTGACGTGCGGGCTGGAAATGCAGGCTGCGATGGACCAACTGAACGAGGAGAATCTGCGGCTCGATCTTCCTCAGTTAGAAATGGGGATCGGCGTCAATTGCGGCGAGCTGGTTGTCGGAAACATCGGATCGGAGAAACGCAAGAAATACGGAGCAGTGGGAAGTCCCATCAATGTGGGTCGGCGACCCGCGGGAAATACGTCTGAAAGGCATAGAGCATCCGTTGACTGTCTATTCGGTGGTTGGAATCCAAACATGAGGAACTGAAAGCCCGTCGTGCGGCTCACATCAGTTTCCTCGGCAACATCTCAAACTGTGATCGTGTGCTCCCAATGGAGAGAGCCTGATCTCACAGTGACGGAATCCCCATGCATTTTCTTATCCAAGTTTTCTTCGAAGCCGGCCGCATGATATTCGAATTCGATCCCGAAGTGTACTTCATTGTCTGGACATCTCTGAAAGTATCCATCGGAGCCATATTTCTTGCGACGATCTTTGGAGTGCCCCTGGGACTTTTCATTGCATTGAAAAATTTCTGGGGGAAAGACGCGGTGCTCATGTCCCTCAACACGTTGATGGCACTGCCCACCGTGGTGGTCGGGCTGTTCTTTTATTTCTTGCTCAGCCGCCGCGGCCCTTTGGGTGATCTTGGGTTCCTCTTCACTCCGTCGGCGATCGTTCTCGGCCTTTTCGCTCTCATCCTTCCCCTTGTGACGAACCTCACCATTTCCGCGATACAGGCGATGGATCAGCGACTCTTTCTCACGTGCAAGTTGCTCGGCGCCACGGCTTATCAGCAAGCCTGGTTGATTTTACGGGAGGCCCGTTTTGGAGTTACTGCGGGAATTGTTGTCGCGTTCGGGCGTGTGATCTCGGAAGTTGGAATTGCGATGATGCTGGGCGGCAATATTAAAGGTTTTACCCGGACGATGACCACCGCGATAGCCCTTGAAACGAGCAAGGGGGAATTTCAGCTCGGCATGGCACTCGGGCTGATCCTTCTCTTGGTGGCGTTCGCGGTGAACGGAGCCCTCTTTCTCCTGCAGCGGGAGGGCAGATGAACCCTGCGTACGTGGTAAAGGATCTCACCTTCTCGTACGGGGAACGGCGCGTCCTCGATCTGGAAAGGATCGAAATCCCTGCAGGTGAAGTAGCCGCGCTCGTCGGCCCCAACGGTTCGGGAAAGACCACCCTGCTGCACCTTCTTGCCTTTATCGAGAGGCCTGGCAGCGGCACCATTTCTTTCTTCGGCGAAACCGTGCGGGCACAAAACGCGTTGGCCTTCCGCCGAAGGGTCGGCCTCCTGCTCCAGCAGCCCTATCTGTTTCACATGTCCGTCCTGGCAAATATCATGTTGGGGCTGAAAGTGAGGGGCATCCCGGAACGAAAGGGCAGGGAATTGGCCCGTCGAGCCCTTGAAGCGGTAGACCTGGTCAACTTCGAGAACCGTCATGCACGTTCACTCTCAGGCGGCGAATCCCAGCGGGTTGCCCTGGCCCGAGCACTGGCGCTTGACCCGGAAGTGCTCCTCCTGGACGAGCCTGAAACTCACCTCGACAAAGTGAGCGCTGACAGGATCGAGGAGATTTTCCTGCGCATGAACAAGAACGAGGGGACAACCGTGATATTGACCACTCATAACCTTCTCAAAGGACAAAGCGTGGCTCATCGCGTGTTTAATCTCTTCAGGGGAAAGATTGTCCCTGCCCATCCGCATAATCTGTTCAAAGGCAAGCTGACTGAAGACGGCGCCGCGTTTCGGACCGACAGCATATCAGTGAAGCTCCCGATCCCGCAGGGCGAAGGAAGCTATCTCACCATAGACCCCACCGGTATCCTTCTGTTGCCCAACCTCCCCGATCCATCCATTCCCAACACGTTCGAAGGACGGGTCGTCGCCATGTCCGAGGAGAACGGACGGGTCAGGGTCGAGGTCGAAGCGGGCGAGCGGCTTCACCTCCTCATGAGTGACCAAGCTTCCCGTGTGCACCAAACGGAGCTGGGTCAACACGTCTGGCTTGTCGTGAAAGACAGTGCAATCACCGTACTGGCTTGATTCGACACGCGTCAAGGAACCCGGTACGATCAACTCACCATGCGGCTCGACAGTCTGACCTGCTCCGACCAGAAAGATACTCAGCGCACTATCTGCTTGCTCTTGCAGGTTTCGTGACCGGCGCCCCCTCTGCGGTCACTCGAATCTCATCGCCTCCACTGCATCGAGCCTCCCTGCGGCTCTCGCAGGGATGACGCCTGAGAGAACCCCGAGAAAGACCCCGATAACAACGGACGCAAGCACGCTGAACATGAATACGTGGTATGACGAGAGAAGGTTGAGCACTCTGTTCAGGACTTCCACGGCGAGGCTTCCGATCGCAATTCCCAGGACCGCGCCGATCAGGCTCACCGCGAGGGATTCACACAGGAACTGGTACATGATCGTCCTCTCGGTGGCGCCGACGGCTTTTCTCAGCCCGATCTCCGTAGTCCGTTCTTTCACCACCGCGAGCATGACATTGGTGATACCCAGTCCTCCGAGAATCAGGGTGACCACAATCGAGGCATAGAGAAAAAACTTGAAAATAAAAGCTATTGTTTTGATCGTTTTGATCCGGTCCTTGTAATACATTATCAACATGAAATCCGCATATCCCGGCTGGTTTTTCTTCAATACCGCCGCTACCCGTGCATGAAGACCCGGAACCACGTCCCAATTCTTGGCACGGATGTAGATATCGCGAATTCGACTTAAACCCGCTACCTTTGACTGCGCCACCGAAAGGGGTATCAAGATCGTCCTCAAGAAATCAGGATCTTCTGCGTTCCCCAGCAATCCTACTACCTTGAAGGCAATACCCTGAATAATTATGGATCGACCCAAAGGAGACTCATTTCGTCCGAAGAGCGCCTTTTGCACATATTCTCCAATGAGGCAGACATCTCGTCTTTGCTGAACATCTTTTTCGGTGATGCGCCTCCCCTTGGTCACCGGCAAGTAGATCGCCTTGAAAAAAAGGGGCCCCACACCGCCCAATCGAGCGACCGTTTTTTTCTTCTGGTACCCCGCCTCCCGTATCCACCGCCACGCGGCAGGGGCAACCACCAACGCGCCTTTCAGTTTTCTCAATGCCTTGACGTCTTCGGGATAATATTGCCCGTAGTGCCAGCGTACGGCCTTCCGACTTTGCCATTGAGCCTTGATAATGGTAGCCGCGCCCAGAATCTCCAGGTTTCGCCCCAAGACACTCTCCACTGAATCCCCGGTTGTCATAACAGCGATGAGGCCTGCAATGCCAAGTGTCGTCCCGATGATGGCGCTTTTGTACCGACGCCTGTTTCTGAGAATTTGTCGAAGAGATATTCTTACCAGATCAGTAATCAACATGCTCAGCCACCGAGGGAACTATGACAGGTATCACCGGGTCTTCTGCGGACCTTCTTCCGGGGAAGCCTTGGCAGTCATAGTATCAAGAAATTCCGGGTCCCCAGTTTTCAATATTCGGCTCCACAGACCGAAGCTAGCCATCATTAGCAGTACCGTGGAGAATAGTCAAAAGGCAATCAATGGCGGCAGTGAGGGCCGAAATTCGGCCGTTTACCGCTTCGCGCAGGCACGCGTTTCACGGGTCTCACGCCGACACCGGCAGTTAGGGCGCGCCTGTCTTAGGGGAATGCCGCGCTCCTTCCGTGCTGAACCTCTGTTGATGGGAGCCGGCTTCAGGGGACCTGCCGCGCGTCGGCCGCCGGAGGTTCGACCTGAAAGTCCTTGACAGCCTCTCTCTGGTGCTCTAACGTGACCGCCGTTTCGGCTCCGGACAGGTGAGGTCGCGCGAGAAACATGCCAGGCGCTTGACTGCCCGGTATCACCCGCTCGACGAATCCGCATCGCCATTCAGGTTGCTCACGGACTGATCACCAAAGGCAACTCAACGATGGCTGAACACATAGCATCCAGGTATGAAAGGATGTTTGACTGGCTTGCCTTGGAGAGGGTCCCGCGGGTGGGTCCGTTGACCATGGCTCGATTGTTCGAAGCCTTTGGAGGACCCCGCAGCGCCTTGAATGCAGACGCCGACGAAATCAGACGGCGCACCGGCCTCAGTGAACGACTTGCCAGATCGATCGCGGATTTTGATCCACCTGAAGAGGAGATCCGGAAGGACCTCGAACTGATCGACAAGCTCGGTGTCCGGGTAATCACCCGCTGGGACGCGGATTATCCCGCCATGCTCCAGGAGATTTATGATCCGCCCGCGCTGCTTTTCGTCAGAGGAGAGATCACGCCGAAAGATAGCCGAGCCGTTGCGGTCGTGGGGACCAGGAATCCAAGCCGCTACGGTTTTGAGATGGCGGAACGGATTTCCGCGGAATTGGCTCGAGCGGGGGTGACCATTGTAAGCGGTCTGGCTCGGGGAATAGATGCCGCGTGTCATTCCGCTGCCATCAAAGCGGGTGGACGAACTATCGGCGTTCTCGGTTGCGGGATCGATGTCCTTTATCCTCGGGAGAATAAGTCGCTGATGGAAGAGATGGTGAGCTCAGGGGCAGTCATCACGGAATTCCGACCCGGAATTGCTCCGCTGGCTACCAATTTCTATCGACGAAACAGGATCGTTTCCGGGCTCGCCAAAGGCACGGTGGTGGTGGAGGCCACGACCAAGAGCGGTTCATTGATAACCGCGCGGCACGCGCTGGATCAGAATCGGGAGGTCTTCGCCGTCCCAGGGAATGCGATGAACCTGCGCTCCCGCGGACCGCACCACTTGATCAAGCAAGGAGCCGCCCTCGCCGAGTCTGCCGAGGACATCCTTGAAGCGCTCTTCCCCACGGGAAAGCTTCAGGTGGAGCCTCTCTTGTTTGAACACCAGGATGAAGAGCTGCAGTTGTCTGAAACCGCCCGCCGAGTTCTGGAACGCATCGATCCGGATCCGGTGCCGATCGATATCCTGGTCGAATCTCTGGACATGGAGGCGGGAAAGCTCGCCGGAGTGCTTCTCGAGCTTGAATTGAAGGGATTGATCCGGCAACACCCCGGAAAGATGTTTGCTCTGGCGTCCCGCTGATCGGAAATCAACGATGCTGAAGCGGCATTTTGAACGGCCGGGGCAATGATCTCGACTTTTTGGAATTTGGCCTCAACGTTTGACAACAATTGCGACAGTGCCCAAAAAAAGAGGGGGTCATGTACGCTCAACACCCTCCTCTGCGCAGAAATTGAGCTGTTCGATGTAAGGAAGGAAGAAGGTTTATGAACAAGACGTTGGTAGTGGTTGAATCGCCTGCCAAGGCAAAAACCATAAAGAAATATCTCGGAGCCGGCTTCGATGTGAAGGCATCGGTCGGGCACGTCAAGGATCTCCCCACCACCCCTGCCAAAGACGGCAAAGCCGGGCCGCGCAAGAAATCCGGTCACCCCGGCGCGATCCAGAAAAGCCCGGTTCTCGGCGTGGATGTCGCAAACGGCTTTACCCCCGACTACAGGATTATTCCCGGTAAGGAAAAGATCTTAAGAGGGTTGAGAGAGGCCGCGGAAAAAGCCTCCAGGGTCCTGTTGGCCACTGACCCGGACCGGGAAGGAGAAGCCATCGCATGGCACGTAAGCCAGGAGTGAAATAAACCGCAAGAAACTATTTTCAGGGTGCTTTTCAACGAGCTGACGGAAAAAACCATCAAGGAAGCGGTCGCGTCTCCTGCTCGATTGGACGAGAACAAGTATAACGCGCAACAGGCTCGCAGAATCCTGGACAGAATTGTTGGCTATCAACTCAGCCCGTTGCTGTGGGAAAAAGTCCAGTACGGGCTGAGCGCCGGCCGTGTTCAATCCGTGGCGCTCAGACTGATTGTAGACAGGCAGGAGGCGATTGACCTGTTTGTCCCGGAAGAATACTGGAGTATCGTAGCGAACGTGGAAGGAAGCTCGCCGCCTGCATTCGAGGCCAAGCTCGTCGAGGACGGCGGTGAAAAAATTCAGATTCCGGACGCGGAGAGAGCGGCTTCTCTGGTGAGCCGCGCGGGGCAACATCCGTTCGAGGTGACCGAGGTCACTCGGCGTGAACGGACCCGCAAGCCCGCGCCGCCGTTCATCACATCGACCCTCCAGCAGGATGCCTCTCGCAAGCTGAAAATGTCGAGCAACCGAACCATGCGAATTGCCCAGCAGCTCTATGAAGGAATCGAGCTCGGGCCGCAGGGCGCGGTCGGCCTTATAACGTACATGCGAACCGACTCACCCCGGATCGCTCCCGAGGCACTGGACGCGGTACGGCATTATGTCAAATCCACGTACGGCCCGAAGTACGTCCCGGCCAAGCCGCATTATTACCGGGGCGGGAAGACTGCCCAGGAGGCCCACGAGGCGATTCGGCCCACGTCAATGGACCTGACCCCCGAAAAAGTCTCTGAATTCCTCACCAGAGAACAGAACAATCTGTACAGGCTGATCTGGAATCGATTCGTGGCGAGCCAGATGTCGCCCGCGGTCTTTGATCTGACCACCGTGCACATACGATCGGACCAGCTCCTCTTCCGGGCGTCCGGCTCCGTCATGAAGTTCGATGGATTTCTCAAGGTTTACCGTCACGATGAATCTTCGGGCACCCAGGAAAGCGAAAACGGTGATGTGGGGAAAATCCTGCCTCCGCTCACCGAGGGAGAGAAGCTGGATCTCCGAAAGCTCTCTCCCCGCCAGCATTTCACCCAACCACCCGCGGCTTACAACGAGGCATCGCTCATAAAAGAGCTCGAAGAACTGGGCATAGGGCGCCCTTCCACCTACGCGGACATCGTCACGACCATTCAAAAGCGCAAATATGTGGAGCTTGCAGACAAGAGATTCCGCCCGACAATTCTGGGTCGAATCATCGCCAAGCTGCTGATCCAGAGCTTCCCACGACTCCTCGACATGCGTTTCACCGCGCAGATGGAGTCATCTCTGGACCGGATCGAAGAAGGAAACGCCTCCTGGACGGATACGCTGCAACATTTTTACGAGCCGTTCCGGTCCGATCTCAAACAGGCCAAAGAAAAGATGAAGAATATCAAAAGGGAAGGTATTCCTATGGGGGAAGCCTGCCCTCAGTGTCAAAGAGAATTACTGCTTCGCTCCGGCAGATATGGTCTCTTCATCGGTTGTTCCGGATACCCCGAATGCGATTACACACGCAAAATCGCCGCTGAAACCGTTCCCAACAGGGAACCTGTGCCCACAGACGAGATCTGTCCGGAATGCGGCGCACCCATGGTCATCAGAGAAAGCAGGACCGGCCCGTTTCTCTCATGTTCCCGTTACCCTGACTGCAAAACTGCTCGTCCGCTTTCCACCGGCGTGAGGTGCCCGAAGTGTGCACAGGGCGAGCTCGTTCAGAGGCGCTCCAGGAAGAAAGGGAAAACCTTCTATTCCTGCAGCCGATATCCCGACTGCGATTACTCTCTTTGGAACCGGCCGATTGCCGTGGCTTGCCCTAATCCCGACTGCGATTCCCCCTTGATGGAAGAGCGCCAGAGCAAGGGAGGGCAGCCATTCCTCCAATGCCCGAAGTGCAAACAGAGACTGGAGAATTCACAGCAAGACGCGGCGCAGGTTGCAAACCGGTAGTGAATTGCCGTCGATCCCCATTGGCCTGTTAGTCATGACAAGAAGGGAAACATCTCGCCGAAGTCGTGACGAGCTCCACTGGCGAAGGTTTCCAGGGACACGAGCCCCTGTCGTGAACCGCACTCCCGCGGTCCGGTGAATCCCGGCCGGGCCGTGATTCCTTGCGATGAGACATCTGGTTGAGGCGGGTCGAATCGCTCCTCGTGAACCGCAACCGCGGTGACGCTGCTTTGAGCATATGTTCCCACCCCCTCCCCCGCGAAACAGGAGGAAACATGCCCAAGCGGGAACTGCCTCTATGCGCTACCTGCGGGTGGTATGCGCACCCGAACTCTTCGCGTCCCCACACGCCCCTATCGCGCGTGCTTCCCGTGTTCGCCGAGAGCCGGAGGAGCGGGAGGTATCTCTCTCAAGTCCGCGGATTGGAACGGGTCGGGTCGGGCCTTCACGCCTGCCGGAACCGCCGCGGGTTTGGCCGGAGATCTGGTGAGCATCCCTCGAATGAAAGATTCCGCCCTATCTATTGGATAGCTGAGGACTTTTCCGAAAATCCAGAACACGTACATTTGCTCGCGAGGGGTGGGACCGGATCGAACGTACGGAGAATTGCTCGCTGGGCGCTTCGCATCCGGGACGTACGAAGCTTCCTGATAGCTCGGTTTTACCGGAATGAGATTGTTTTCCCCTTTTTCGGCCGCCCCCAAACAGGAGGTGGCAGTCCAAAGAATCAGAAAAATGAGGACGGGAAAAATCTTGCGCATGAGGATCTCCTCCGGATCAAAATTTTCGTGCCCTCTATCACATCTTCGGGAGAAAACAACTCTTTTTTTCGTAAAGCCGGACTCCAAACGGAGAGTTGCCGTGTGCTTCGAGATTCACACGAATTCCCGGGAGGCCGGGAGAGTCGATGCACACACTGCTCAGGCAGCGTTCTTCAAGGCAATCGATGGGCGGCTCCGCTCGCGAAGCACGTCCTCGAACCGGGAGAGCACATGCATGCCGGATACCGCCCTCATCGCCGTCAAAGCACTGGACGGGAGCACCGGCCGGGGACGCATGAGGAGATCTCCGCCTCGACGCGGCGAGCCGAAAATGCGTTTGTGGGAAAGGGGGCGTTTTTTTCGAGGGAATTCGTACAGAGATCGATTGGTTTCCGTACCGGACCCGCGGCCGGCCGGAACGGCCTCCCCGGACATCTCAATGATTCAATCTCTGTTGGTGAGCTTCCTGTGCCGACCTGCCGGTGAACAGCCCCGAGTCCGCGTCATGCCGACTCCGTGCGTCGCATCTCCCGGTCCGGTTTCTTCAGCGCCGCGGTGAGGGCCTCACTGAGGAACAGCTCACAGTAGCTGCACAGATAATTAAGCTTGTCATCGAGCTCGATGAGGCTGTTTGAGGCGCGCATCACGCATCTGCCCTGTTGGCAATGGGGAATATTAAAGGTGTGGCCGATCTCGTGGATCGCTACTTTGACTACCCGATCGAGGAACTGCTCGCGAGAGACCGGCTTCCCACCCGGATTTCTGCCAAGTCTGAAGCTGGACATAACTGCGGTGCGTCCATCCATGTAAGCCTCGCCGAAAACATGGGTGAGAATGGGATTGGCGATATCCTTGGCCGTTACCCCCAGGATTTTCAGGGCACTGTCCGCGTAGTTGACGTCCAGGTATTTGATGATCGCCATCGCGTTGTACTGATTGCGAGACGCGAGAAACGTCTCTTCAGGCATGGGGATGGGCTCGCGTACATCGACCGGGAGCCGAAGTATACCCTGGAGACTGTCGGCAACCACGTGGAGCACGTCTGACTCCGGTTTTCCCATGGGAATAACCGCGATCAGACCTCGGTTGGCAGGCGAGAGTTGACTGTCGGTTGCTTTCTTGCTCATCACAGGCCCGCGTAGCGGTTATTCTCATAGCCGGTGAATTTCAGCAACATGCTTCAGCGTTGCAGACCGTATCGGTTGATCTTCTTGTGGAGCGTGGAGCGATCGACCTCGAGGATCTTTGCAGCCCTGGTTATGTTCCAGTCTTCTTCATCGAGGATTCTCTTGATGTGTGCAATCTCTGCCTCTTGAAGAGAGCGTGGGGCCGTTTCGACCTGAGCGCACACCTCGCCCGGTTTGAGGTATGCGAATGCTTCATCGGTGATAACCCTCTTATGAGACGTCACCACTGCTCGTTCCACAACATTTTCCAACTCCCGGATATTGCCGGGCCAGTCATATTCGGTCAATATGTTTGTCGCACGATCGCTGACGGAATCCACGTCGCGGTTCGTTTCCCGGGCGAAGGTCGAGATAAAGTGCTTCACCAGGAGAGGAATGTCCTCCCGGCGTTCCCGGAGCGGCGGGACTCGCAGCGTTATGACATTGATGCGATAGAAGAAATCCTGTCTGAAGGTTCCTTCGGCCACTTCCCTGTTGAGATCCTGGTGGGTGGCGCTTATAAGCCTGAAATCAGCCATAAGGGGCTCGACCCCGCCCACCCGGAAGAACGTCTTGTCCTGCAGCACGCGCAGCAGATCAACCTGCATCTTGGCAGATATTTCCCCGACCTCGTCCAGGAAGAGGGTACCGCCTTCGGCCACCTCGATTAATCCCTTCTTGGGGCGTATCGCTCCGGTGAACGATCCCTTTTCATAGCCGAAAATCTCGCTTTCCATCAGCGATTCCGGGATCGCGCCACAGTTTATGGGAACGAACGGAGCGCCCATACGCTTGCTGTTTGCATGGATGGCCCGGGCAATGAGCTCTTTGCCGGTGCCGGTTTCGCCGAGAATGAGGACGGAGGACTCGCTCGCGGCGATCTCCATGATCTGTTCAAACAGCTCGGTCATGGGGCGTGACTGCCCGATAATCTCATCGGGCCCTCCCCAGCATCGAGCCATCTCACCCCGAAGGTACTGCTTCTCCTCGAGCAGTTTCTTGTACTCGAGGAGCTTGGCGACGAGCAGCCCCAGTCCCTCCGGATCGAAGGGCTTCACGAGGAAATCGTCGGCTCCGAGCTTCATCGCCTTCACGGCATGATCGACGGTCCCGTACGCGGTTATGATCACCACCACCGTGGTGGGAAAGAGTTCCTTCACTCTTTCGAGCAGGCCGAATCCGCCCATTCCGGGCATCTTTATGTCTACGAAGAGTATGTCGTAGAGGTTTTGCTCCATGAAGTCCAGGGCCTGCTCTCCCGATTCGGCCCTGTCCACGACGGCTTGTTCCTTTTCGAGCCATGCAGCCAGGGATTCCCTGACGATCAGCTCGTCGTCAACCACCATGAATCTGTTCTTGCGGCCCATGACTGACCAGGTGCCTCCTCAAGGATCATTGCCTGTTGCAGAGTGATACCAGGACAATCTGCCCAACCGGTCCTGAAGTCCTACGATGGGTCCTTGGCCGGAAGCTTCCCCGCGGTGGGAAGCGTAAGGGTAAAGGCAGCCCCCTCTCCCTCCCGGCTTTCCAACTCAATCGTGCCCCCGTGCTCACCAATGATTCCATATACCACACTCAAACCCAGACCCACCCCTTTGCCATTTTCTTTGGTGCTGAAAAACGGCTCGAAAATGTTTCCCTGGATCTCCTTCGGGATGCCTGGTCCCGTGTCCTGGATCCGTATCCTCACATGCTCGGCGTCGGGATGGAGATCCGCGGAGACACTGATCGTGCCACCGTTGGGCATGGCCTCCACGGAATTGAGCAGCAGGTTTAACAGGCCCTGCTTGAGCTTATTGCCGTCACCTCGGATGAAGGGCAGGTCCCTGCCTATCTCCCGGTTGAGGGTGATGCCTGCCAGATCCATGCGGTTTCCCATCAGGAGGAATACGTCATCCAAGAGGTCCGCGGGGTTCACCAGGTCTTCCTTGAACTCCCGGCGCATCGAAAAGGAAAGGAGATTCGTCAGTATCTCTCCGCACCGCGCGGATTCGCTTGCGATCATGTCCAGATAGGTTTTGAACCGCGTCAGGTCATCGGGAAGGAGCGAGCCCTTGTCAAGTGAACTTCTCATCAATTTTGCGAACGTGAGGATACCCTGAATAGGATTGTTGATCTCATGGACCGCGGCCGCAGCCAGCTTGCCCAGTGCTATCATCTTGTCCTGCTGAAGGAAATGGGAAAAATTTTCCTCGATGCTGCGTGCCTGACGATCCAGGACGCGGTTGATCCCCGGGGTAACGTCCTTCCACACAATCAGCACGCTTTTCGTGCCCCGTTCATCCTCTTTCAGCGGGTAGCCGCTGACGGTGAAGTATCCCGGCGAATTGTCCTCCCGCGCATCCTCCCGTACGCTGTGAGCGGCGCGACCGGTGCGAAGCACTTCACGGACAACGCACGTGTCGCCGTGCACATAACAGGGCTCCATTAATTTCTTGACCGCCCAATGGCAGGGCCGATTGATGCAGTTCTCTTTGTGCATGCCGGCCTTCTGCACAAGACCTTCACTGATGTCCAGGATTTCGAGATCCTCATTCACCACCATGATGTTCGTTTCAGAACCCGCCATGAGGACTTCTTTCATCAATTCGACGGTCTCCAGTCTCATTTTCGCTGTATTCAATTGACCGGAGAGATCCTTGACCGCGCGAAATATCTTCAGGGCGAACGAATCCAGAACCCGTGTGTGAGGCGGAACGATCTCGATGACACTCTTGCGCAGGTTGTGATCATCACTGGTTATGATCACGAGGTCGGGAGGATCGAGACGCAGCAGCGCCTGGAACTGCGCGGATACCGATCGCTCGGACTGGCTCTTGTTGGGTCCGAACAGAAGCTCCGCCCTCTCATCGATCACGCCGAGCAAATTCACCGCGTACCCCATGGTAAGGAGTGAATCCAGGATCTCCGCGCTCCAGGGGACCGGCTCATCTCCTCCCAGGATGAGAACCTTCAAGCGTTCCTCTGCGCGCGCATCCTTGCGATTCTTGTCGGCCCGATCGGGATTTCCTTTTTTTGTGGTCATCTTACTGTTCATCCGATTCTATCAAAAGATTGGACGGACGCAAGGGTGGACGAGAGCAATCCGCTCGGTGGCATGCCCTGCTGCCGGCCGAATTGCGGTATTGGATCGCAGGGTGAGGAATTAGATGGTGACGGTACAGGAGAGGTCTCGCGCGCTCGATCACCTGTCGGTACCCGAAAATACGAAGCCAAACGGGATCGATTCGCGCCTGTTGGCGGGTTATGGGGAGGAGGAACGGCCAGGAACCCCTCGTACTCTCGAAAGATTGGCGTGGGCTGACCTTCCCGGGCCAGACTCGGATCGGGCTTATCCGGATCGAGACCGGGGATCGCGCTCCGAGGCGCGAAATACTCCTTTCCAGGCGGCGATACTCTGAAGCCTTTCGGCTTCGTACCGCCCGGCCACTGCTTCAGACCGCTCCCCAGTTAAGGCCCCGCGTTATTTTTTCTTCGAAGCAGGCTTAGCGCACGTCTTGGCTTTTGCCTTTTGGGCTTCATCCTTGGTCTTGAAGGGCCCTGCTATGGTCTTCGGCGTTTTGGCGGCCGCCTCAATGACTCTGCATACGCCTTTCTTGTCTTTGATGATGAACCACTGTTTGCCCGCGGCCAGCGCGACCGATGCAGAGAACGCGAAAATCACCAGGACGAGAAGAATGACAAATCTTTTCACAGCGCGACCGATGCAGAGAACGCGAAGATCACCAGGACGAGAAGAATGACAAATCTTTTCAGCCTATTCATTATCCCACCTCCACGGGGAATTGGGGGGCGAGTCTCCCCCTTTTACGAAAAGACACGAAAATTCACCGCGCGTCAACAAAGAACTTCAGGGCGAACCCGCAGCCGGACGGGTTCGCACAACAACAGAGTTGGAACGTCTCGCGCGGCCCAGTCGTTAGCGTATGACCACCCCGGTCGGGCTTATCCGGAAAGGGATCGGCTCCCCACCCGCGTGCACGATTGCTTGTTCCACGGCCGACCGTTTTGCCGGCGGCACAAGGGTAATCATGCAGCCGCCTCCACCTGCCCCGCAGATCTTGTTGGCACCGGCCCCCGCGTGCCGCGCGGCGGTCATGATCGATTCGATCTTCGGCGTGCTCACCCCCGGAGCAAGAGTCCGACGGAGCTGCCATTCTTCATCAACCGGTTCGAAGAGATCTTCCAATTTTCCCGCGTTCATGACTTCGGCGACCCGGCGGGCCACATCTCTGATCCCTAGGAGCTTGCCCCGCACGAGATCCCGGTCTGCGATAAATGCTTGGGTAACTTCCCAGTTGTTGATTCCTGAGAATCGTCCTTCACCGGTGTGAGCCAGCACCACCATCTTCTCGAGACGATCTCGCAAGCTCTCAGCATCAGGCGCGGTTTCCCTCGTAAAGCCTTCGTACCCGAAATCGAGAAAAGAGATTCCCCCATAGAACGCAGCGATGTAGTCCTGCTGGCCGGTGGGAACGCCGATCGCGGCTGTCTCGAGATTCCCGGCAAGGTCGATAATTCTCGTTGGGCTCATCTCCTCGCGTCTGAGCTTGAGGAGCCCTACCAGCAAGGCTATGAGGAGAGCGCTCGACGCGCCGAGACCTGATCCGGCAGGGGCCTGGTTCTTCGTTTCAATCTCGAAGGGACCCGGGGGAGGAAGGGCCCGGACGGCTCGACAGATCAGGCCGAGAGGGCCGTCGACTGGCAATCCGGCGGGATCCGCCGCGTCCACCTGCAGTCCCAGGTCCTTGGAAACTATCCTGATTCCCGCCTCATCGGATGATCTCAATCGTACGCGGCTCTGTACACTGATGGCGATATTGACCGTGCATCCCCCGTCCATAAGGAGAAAGAGAGGATAGAGGTCCGTGGTCCCTCCGGCCAAATCTATCCTATTGGGCGCGCTGACGCCTATTTCCATGGTCAGTAACCCAGGTCTTCGTCGAGAATGGCCACCGTGATATTTGATAAGATCGGCTGACGATGGATGATATTTGTTATGCGGCAGATCCGCTCCGGTGAATCGCAATCCATACAATGGCCGACCTTTACGCACGGCGTTTTCCTGCTGAGGCTCATCGCCCGGATTGGGCCCGCGGTTTCCTCGATCCTCATCAGTGCGGCTTCAACATCGGGGACTATCTTATTTCTGCCTGCCACCACCACTGCCTTCTTCGGACCGAATGTCATGGCATTCGTCCGGTTTCCGCAGCCGTCCCGGTTGACGATCTCCCCCGTCATGGTAAGCGCGTTGGTAGAGCTGATAAAAAGGTCTGCCTGGCTCTGCTTTTTGCGGCATTCCAACTCCTCGGGGGTATTCGGCTTGAACTGCCAATGGTCGTAGACTGTCTTACCCGCCTTTTCGAGCATGGGGACTATTCCCAGCGCCCTCGCGGTGTGCGTGCCCGCGATGCCCACGGTCTCGCAATCCGCGGCCATCTCCATGATAAAATCGGCTGCTTCCTTGCGCGAAGAAAAGAATTCAGCACCAAAGCCATGTTTCTCCAGAGCCTCCAGGGTGGTGTCCACAATGATCTTCTGATGAGCCTGAACAAATTCGTCCATGAATTCCTCCTTGCCTGTGAACTGGATGACGGTACCCGCCCCTGTGAACCGTGAGGACGCCGGACACGCAGGAGTACCTCCCGGCACTCATGACACAACGCTACAGCATGAACGCACCTGCAAAATGCCCGGATGCCACCATCATGCCCACCATACCACATGGGTGGACCTCGAGACCGACTGTTTGTCGGAAATGAATAGACCGCGCCGGATGCTCGTCTTGTCAAAGCGAGCTCGAGTCACACGCCGGGCGGTACCCGTATGTGGGCGAAGTCTGAGAACTGTCTCGAGGGAGCCTTGACCGCGTACCCCTCGCACCACCGCGGGGCAGGTTTCTAATTGTGCCGAAGGGGGCACCATTCCAAGGGCTGGCTTCCCTTGAGAAAAGGCTCTCTTATGATGCGGGGACACAATGACGTAGCTCGCAAGCCTGACTCGACGCATATTTTGCGGAACACGAGACCTGCAGGAATGGAAAAGGGATTTCCCGAATGCACGGCGGGCATTTCGAGAACACGATCCACCATTGCTTGCACCACCTTCTTGTCGAAACGCTTGCCCGGTATCCGGAAGAGAAGGAGCACATCTCTCCTATAGGCTATGCTCCAGGTGCCTGTTTCGTCACTCGCGACAAAAAGAGAGGGAAGCGCCCAACTGAAATCGGGCCTGCCGTCCCTTATCGCAATTGATTCTTGCTTCTTGAGAAGATGATTTACGAGAAAGAGCACCGCCGGATCGACGGCGACTCGTCTTTCATGCCGGGGTGAATCCAGACTGACGCCGTCGATCGTTCTGATCCCCGGCCGGAGGGCGCCGGCGTTTCCGAGAGTGGCGAGGATCGAATAAATCTGTGCCATATCCATGGGCCGTAGAGGCCTGACAATGATATCGTTCGCGCGTTCGACAGTGACCTGGATCCCAAACTCCCGGAGAAGATTCGCGATTGTGACCGCGCCGATTGATTCGATCAATTTCTCGATCAGGAGCTTTCGATGGGCGTAGAAGGCATTTCTGAACGTGGAAGTGTCTCCCGTCTGATCCGATAGAGGAATGGATGAAGTAAGGGTATACCCAACCTCATCGTTCGAATCAGGGATCAGCGCGGCAAGGACGACCAGCGGCAAGAGTGTCTCCAGATTCCCCCCCTCGCCGGACCATTTCATCGGCGAGGGAGAGATCATGGCCCGGATGACACCCGTTTGGGGGTTCGCAAGAATGAAATAGGCTTCACCGCCCGGCGGACCCAGGCGTTTGAGAGTCAAGTAGGCCTCTCGCTGAATCAGCGGATCCAGGGATGTGAGAAGGTCCTGGCCGTCCGTACGGAGGTGCGCTGCGCGCGCATCCCGGGTGATGCGCTCCCTTACGAGGGAAAGGAAACCCCCGGTCCGGACCGGCGGCTGGCCCGGCCGTCTCATCTTCACCGGGCTATCGATCCCGGTGTCGTATTCTTCGCGAGATATGTCTCCAGCTTTCAGCAAGCGCTCGAGGATCATGTTTCTTCTACTGCGCGCACGCGCGGGGTGTCGCCGGGGATTGATCACATTGGGCGCCTTTATCATCGCAGCCAGCAACGCGCACTGGGCAGGGTTGAGGTGAGCCTGGTCCTGTCCGAAAAAAAGGCGGGCGGCTTCTCCGACCCCCTTGACAGGTAAGGTCCCCCATTGGCCGAAATAGACTCGATTGAGGTAAGCCTGCAGAATGGTCTCCTTGTCATAGAGGGCGTCTGCCAAGACTGCGAGCACAATTTCGTTGCTCTTTCGCCATAACGTCTTCGCCGGACTCAGGAGTGTCATCCTGATCAATTGTTGGGTGATGGTGCTCGCGCCATGAACGTATCGGCCGGCCCGTATATTTGTTTTCAGCGCGTGCCGAATCGAAACAAGGTCAATGCCGTGGTGGGAGAGAAAGCGCGCATCTTCGGTAAGGACTATGGCAGCGACCAGCACCGGCTGAATCTTCTTCAAGGGACAGGGACGGCACAACTGTGGGCTGAATCCTGTTGCAGGAATCACGTCGAGCAATTCCGGTTCAAGAATGAGATGATCCACGTCTTCGCCGGAGCGCATGAGCCTGATGGCTCGAACCCGCTTCCAGTCCAGAGAGATTTGCACCGGTCCGCTTGCGATTCCCTGACCTCTGATCGGACAGTGGGCCAGCCAAATCCTCAGTCGCGACCCCGATCGAGTCCACTCTCCCGGTTCGGGCATGAGATCGGACCCTTCCACGTACCCCATGGCCTTGAGCCGTTCCATCAGACCCACCGACTCTATGTTGTCCCCCGCATACAAGGTAAACGGCGCCGCGCTCAGAAAAAGAGGCCACCTCTGAAGCTTCACCTCGAATGCCCACACCACGATTCCCATCATGATCAGAAGATAGACCGCGAAAATGGCAAGAAGGGCTACGGAAATTTTTGCCGTCGTCGCAAGCAACTTTCGAGCCCGCACAGGCAATGGCGACCTCTCTCTACGTTATGATTTGCCGAGAGCGCATGGAATCGACTCGTGAGTGCGATATGGCTCCCGCGGGGTAACTATACCAAACCTTCCTGAAGATCAAGGATCGGCTCACGTGATCTGCGCGCCACAAACGTTGTCCGGCGAAAGCACGATCTCCGACGGCCGCAATGAAATGGCGAGAATGCCGGGCGGAACTCATAGTCCACCGGGAAACCGGATTTCCGCAATTGCAGTGATGCTCCTCAGGTCGCCGCGGGCGCGGCTCCGAAAAGAGAGGGGGAAGACCGGATGGGCGCCTCCCTACTCGGGATGCCCACCCTGGCTGATTGCACGGCGTTTCTTACCTGTGGGGCTGGTTAATGGGTTCCGTGCGCGTGGCGTTGAACATGTGGTTCCTCGTATTGAGTTCCCTAGTTTCGGCTCATCAGGCGGGTCACGGCGTGGTCCAGTCCGTCGAGCGTCAATTCAAACATCTCAAACACCTGGCTTATCACGCCAATGGTTCGCGTCATGGGCCAGAGTCTGCCTGGTGTGGGATTGAGCCATGCTGCATGGGAAAACAACTCCGAGAGGAGATTCAACCGATCGATGCTGGGTCGTCCGCTGCGTTCGTCTATGTAGATCGAGCCGTCGGTGGCCATCAGCTCGTACGGCGCCATACTGGCGTCACCCACGATAATCAGCCTCGAATCCGGATCCCAGCTCGAAAAATCCTCGACCCGCATGGGCTTGTATCTCCGCGGCGCATCTTCCCAGACAAAATCGTAAATAGTGTTGTGAAAGAAAAAGGTTCTTACGTCCTTGAACTGAGCGCGGGCATAGTCGAACAGGGTTTGCACCAGGTCCACGTATGGGTCCATAGACCAGCCGCCGTTGTCGATCATGAGGATTACTTTGAGCCTGTCGCGGAGACTCCGGTCAAACACGATTTCAATTTCACCGCAGTTTCTTGTGGTGGCGCGTATCGTTTCATCCACATTCACTTCGTCACGCGGGCCTACCGGGACCATTCTTCGCAGACGTTTCAACGCCTCGCCGACCTGAGCCTGTGTGAGGGGACCTTCCATGGAATAATCCCGATAACGTCGCTCCATGGCTACCTTGACCGCGGACCTGCCCATGGACCTGCCCCCGACGCGCATTCCGCCGGGATGAACCCCTGAGTGCCCCACCGGCGAGGTTCCGCGTGTTCCTATCCAGCGGCTCCCGCCATGATGGGCCTCAGTCTGTTCCTTGAGGCGGTCCAGAAAGTACTGTATCAGCTCTTCCGGCGACATGCGCTTCATTTCTTCCTGGCTCAGCCCCAGAGCCTGAGCGAGCGCTTCCGGCTGCTTGAGCCATTCTGCGAGCATTTCGCGGGCCGCCTGGTCCAGATCGATTCCCTTGAAATCAGGAAGTTCCGCGCCGTGGAAACAGTGGGCAAATACCCTGTCGTAAATGTCGAAATAGCGCTCACTCTTCACCAGCAGGGCCCGCGCCGCGGTATAGAAGTCGTCAAGCTTCTCCACCAGCCCGCTTTCCAGGGCCTTCTGCAAGCGCAGGAACGAGGTGGGCGATACCGGTATCCCCGATTCTCTCAGCAGATAAAAGAATTCTACGAACATGGTTTTTCCGCACTACCGCAGCTAGAGGCGCATCCGGCGCATTTGCAGAACAGCCCTCTGATAGTCAGGGCTCTTCTTGAACAGGACCCCAAGGTAAGGAATCTGTGCGGGAATGAGATCCTTCGGTCGGAAGTCGGGATCCATTCTCAGCGCCCGGATCCAGTTGATGAGCTCCCTCGTAGCCGGTGAGATCCTTCTTCGCGTTCGAAGTGATCACGATAACCGGCCGGGACTTTGCGGTGATGGTCTTGTCAATCTCGATGATCTCAAATTGCATCTGGTCGAGCACATCAAGCATGTCGTCCTGGAAATCGGTGTCGGCCTTGTCG
This sequence comes from Deltaproteobacteria bacterium, assembly GCA_037380965.1. Classification (GTDB taxonomy): domain Bacteria; phylum Desulfobacterota; class Desulfomonilia; order Desulfomonilales; family Desulfomonilaceae; genus JARRRG01. The sequence continues at coordinate 3,857 of JARRRG010000051.1, read as the reverse complement.
ATCTCGTCGATAAGCAAGACCACTTTGCTTTCCGCGGCAAATGCCTGCCCGATCTTACCCATCTTGATGTAATGCTCGATATTGCTTACGTCCCTGGTCGAATCTCCGAAACGACTATCATTGAGCCGCGTCAATGTATCGTACTGGTAGAGGCATTCGATCAGCTTGAGACTGGATTTGACGTTCAGCACGATCAGTGGCATGCCGAGGCTTTCGGCAATGGCATGGGCCAGCATGGTCTTGCCCGTTCCCGGTTCGCCTTTCAGGAGTAAAGGCAGTTCCAGGGCCATGGATATATTGACTATCTTGGCAAGCTCTTCATCGAGGATGTACTTTGAGGCCCCGACAAATTGTCCGTTGGTTGAATGATCAGGCATGAACCTTCGCTCCTCTTTTCTTCTGAATAGTCTAAGATTGATAAACTTTCCCAGCATAATCGCTCGACAGCCCCTGGTCCGGCACTCCGGTCCCGCTCTCCTTTTTCGGTGGGATGACACCATTTCCGAGGCTGCTTCGGATTTCCGCTTGGTCGTTCCGACCAATCTCCAGGCCACTCTCTCGGTCTCTTGCCGGCCTTCATTCAACGCGCCAAGTCGGTACCGGCCGGCAGCAGCCGAACCAAGCGCTCCCCCATTACGAAGCCTCAGGGAGTACGGATTGATCCGCCGCGGCGCGTTCACGGAACTTTTCGACTTACACAGATGGCGGGGCCTCCAGTGAGCGCGTGTTGACGCGGCATTCTCGCGTGAGCCGGCCGAAGATTTTTTCCCTTGACAATCCATTTTGATCACGGCTAAGCTCGTTTTTGACGTGAGGATGAGGCGTCAGCCCCTGCCCCTGCGAGGACCCGCACAGAAAAAAAGGGTTGACAAGGTGGGGGTTTTCTGCAATAAAATCTAATCACGTCTAGGCTTCTATGCGAGTGGAGGCACTTTCTCGAGCTGGAGTGTACGATTCCTTTTTTTGAAAAGGATTGATGAAAGGAGGATGAGGGTATGGTCAAGAGAACTCTACTTGTTCTCGGTATCTTGTCGCTGACGGTGATGGCAGCGGGGAGTTGTTTCGCGTTCTTCGGTGGTGGCGCTGGCGCAACCTTCGGAGTTGGTGGCGCTTGGGGTCCCTCCTGTGAAGCCCCCAAGCCAATGTATGTCCCTGTTGATTGCTGCCCCTATCCGGTATCCAAAACCATAATCAAGACATGGTCCGCCAAGATCGTCGGCCCCTGCCCGCCGCCTGCTCTTGCGGGTTGCGGTACCGGTGGCTGCGGCACAAAGGGTCTGGGACTTATGGGTGGTCTGTGTGCAACCTTGATTTCGCCCTGCGACATTCTTTTCGGCGGATGTGACGGGGTGTACGGCTGCGGTCCGAACTTGGGCATGGGCGGCGGCCCCTGCGGCCCGTGCTACGGTCCGGTAGCCTGCGCGGTAGCAGGCCCACTGATGTGCCTGGCCTCCCCGACCACGATGTTCGGTGCCCTCTGGTAGATTCATAGGGTGCAGACGACTCTTGACTGCGTGAGTTCCAGAGGACCGGGCTTTCTCAGTCCGGTCCTTTTCGCTCCGAGATCGAGAGAGCAACCGGGGCCGTCGGGCCCCCCGAGAAGCTGGCACCGGACTGAAAAATTGCTTGACAATGGGCGGTTTTTCAGATAAATACTAGACAATATCCAGTTCGTGATAATAGAGAATATCGATTCGTTCCGCTCCAAGGAGTGGGAAGGTTTTAATGAAAGGAGGATGAGGGTATGGTTAAAAGAATAGCTGTAATTCTTGGAATCCTTGCCATGCTGGCTGTTGGTGCAGGGATGTCCTGGGGTTACACCGTAAGCAAATGGCCCGCGCCGGGAGTACCCAATGAGGTTTATTGCGGTGGCGCACCATGCCTCGTAGGTAACGGATCATACGATCAGTTTTGCCTGAAGGGCCCTGTTGCTCCGGCGTGCGAGCCCCCCTGTATCCCTGGGGCCATTCACTGTGCTATGAGCATCCCCTTCCGCATCTGGGGCTACGCGATGGCGCCTGTTTTCACCGGCCAGTGCATGCCGCTCAAGGAGTGCTGTGATGTTCAGCTCGGTGAGCCCGCGTACGTGACTGCCGCGGTGCCGTGCACCCCAGTGAACAGCTATGTGCCCCCGAGGGGCTGGTAACATACTTACGTTCCGAATTTACTGACCGTGCGAAGAAGGCTGGGAGTATATTCTCAGCCTTTTTTCGTTCTCTGCGCGCTGTGCTCCGCGGAAGCATCGACTCTATCTCCTCCTTCCAACCGCGTGATCCACCGCCGTCGCATCAATATCCCCATCGCGTGATTGAACGCGGCTGTCCCTGCCGGCATTCTCAGGCCGAGAGCCGGACCCGCAACCGCGTTGGCCTCACCTTCCCTCTTCGTGCATCTCCCGGCATCGCCGGTGGCAGATCCTCACGATGAGCGCTTTCTGGCGGCGAGAAAACGCTGGGCCGCAACCGCCGCGGCAAGGAACATCAGGATTCCGCTCATCAGATACATGAATCCAAGGCCTTTCAGGTTCGCTATATACCCCCACAGCAGCAGAGAGGCATTAATGCCGACACCGAAGGAGCCGGTAAAGAGGCCAACGACCACCGCACGATTGCTCTCGGTCGAGGTATCCACAATTTGTGCCATCATGGCCGGATAGGACAGTCCCTGAAGGCTGCCGAACAGCGCGCCGAGAAGAAAGGTGTGCCAGGAGGAAGAGAGCCCCGACGTGAGCACCAGCATGGAGCCGAATCCTGTGAGGCACCCGAGAATGATTTTCTCTCTCTCAATACGATCTGCGAGTGACCCGAGGAATACCCGTACCACGAGGAGACTGACCCCGTAGCAGACGAAAAACATTCCAGAGCGAAGGCCCTGGGTCTGGGCGAACAGGGGAAAAAACGTCGTCATCGCGCCGAATCCAGCCCCGAATACGGCCGCCATCGTCATCATGGAAAGGTGACGGTCTCTGAGCGCGGTGGAGAAGAACCCGCTGAGTTTCTCACGGGCCACCTTGTGCGCGGGATCTTTCACGAGCAGTCCCGTGAAAAAGCCGATCAGCCCGAATGCGATGAGTAAGAGGAAATACGCGTGAAATCCCCACGCGAGGAGGACTCGTTCGCCAAGGTACGGTCCTGCGGCAACCGCCAGTGAGCTCGATACCCCGAACAGACCGATACCCTGAGCTCTATGCTCGGGAGCAACGAGGTCCACTACCGCGGTGGAGCAGGCATTGAAACAGGCCGCGAAGGCTACGCCTTGCAGAAGACGAACGCAGATCATGAGAGGGGAATAAGTTTCGAAAAGGAGAAACCCCGCGTTGGATATCCCGGCCAAGAAAGCTCCGCCGACAATGAATACCTTCCGCCCGTAACGATCAATCAGTGGCGTGATAATGGGGAGGCTACCCAGGGTAGCGATCCCGATCGACCCCATGATTAATCCCGTATCGGTTTTATTCCCGCCCAGCTCCACGATGAAGAGTGGGAGAAAGCTCCAGGCGGATAGAACCAGGAATAAGCTGAAGTTGGTGGCTCCTATGAGTAAGAACTGGGAACTCAGTAGTACGTTTCGGGCCATAGATTCTTTCGTAAGCGTATTCGTACGGTGGTGGACAGATGCTCCCCGGAGCTCCACAGGATCCGCGTTCGAAGTCTGTGCGAATCAGGCTTAATCCGCCACATGTCCGTCGTGTGTGGTCCGAGGGGAAATGACACCCGCGGCAGGTGGGCTCACCTTACTGTTCGTCGTCAGCCCGTTCCCAACTTCGATAGGGGCCCTTCCGATCTCTCCAGATAAATTTCCTCGGGGGCCGGTCCCTCGGGTCGGTCAGCGGCGGAGGTTCTTGAGCCGGAGGAGCG
>JARRRG010000050.1:0-8783 GCA_037380965.1 Deltaproteobacteria bacterium | reverse complement strand
GAAAGGAACCCGACTCCCACAGATGACGAAATCAAGAGAGCATTAGCCGGCAATTTCTGCCGATGTACCGGCTATGCCAAGATTTTGGACGCGGTGCGCGCCGCGGCTGCCCGCGACACCGGCAAGGAATAGCAGTGAGCCGGCTCTTGCCTGATGCCGGCGCTGCGATCCATTGGGATCGGCCGGCCAACACAGGAGAGATCGGACAGTACGAATGACCATTCCGACAACCCGCTCATGAGGGTGCGATAGGACGACCGCGGAATGCCGGTCGCGCCTCAGGTGGAGGAAAGCATATTGCCTGAAAAGACATATCAATTCGTAGGGAAAAGCATACCGCGGGTGGATGCCAGATCCAAAGTGACCGGTGAGGCGGTCTTCACCGCGGACCTGAACCTGCCCAGAATGCTCGTTGGAAAAGTCCTTCGCAGCCCCTATGCGCACGCCAGGATCGTGAATGTTGACCCGTCACGGGCTATGAAGCTCCGGGGTGTCCATGCCGTCGTAACGGGCAAAGACACCGCCGGAGAGAAATGGGGCGTGTTCAGATACACCCGCGACCAGCAATTGCTCTGCGTGGACAAGGTTCGCTACGTGGGGGACGAGGTCGCCGCGGTGGCCGCGGTGGATGAGGACACGGCGCTCGAAGCCCTGAGCCTGATCGATGTGGAATATGAAGAGCTGCCCGGTGTGGATGCCCAACGCGTCACCTCACACCAAGGCCAAGGCGCTCTCGAATGCGCTCAGAATCCCCCTTTCCCATGTCAACGTGCGCAAGATCACGATCGGGGGAGCGTTCGGCGGCCGCTCCGACGTCTTCCCGGCCGAGTTCATCACCTGCCTGCTCAGTCTCCGGAGTCAGCGGCCTGTCAAGCTCGTCTATACCCGGGAAGAGAATTCAGTGGCCACACGCAAAGGGCATGCAATGATCTCGACTCATAAGACCGGTGTGGACGCTGAAGGAAGAGTCCTTGCGCGCGAGTCGGTGGCTTACCTGGACGGGGGCGCTTATTCGAGCACCGGTCCCATAGCCACATCGGTGCCCTTTCTCTGCCATGAACAGGCCTATCGACTTCCGAACGTCCGCTTTTACGGGTATCGGATCTATACCAATAAGCCGGTGGCAGGGATGATCCGTATGCACGGCCGGTCTTTCGCCTGCGGAATTGATACCCAGCTCGACATGATCGGAGAGGAGCTCGGTATCGATCCGGTGACCATGCGATTGCGAAACGCGCGGCATCCCGATGAGACAACCTCGACCGGGTCCTATGTTGCCAGTTGCGGGATGGTGGAATGCATCGAGAGGACTGCCGAAGAGAGCAACTTCACGGAAAAGTTCAAAAATCCCAAGCCGAACCGTGGAATCGGCCTCGGGATTAACTCCGTGCAGACCGGATTTCCCCTCGGCATTCGCGGAGGCTCCCAGGCGTTCATCAAGTTTCATGAGGACGGCGGCGCGACCGTGGTTTCAGGAGTGGTAGACAACGGTCAGGGAAACGACCACATGCTCGTCCAGATCGCGGCCGAGGAACTGGGCGTTGCCGTCGAGGACATCCGGCTCATATCCGCGGACACCGAAGTTACGCCGACGGACGCGGGGTCCTATTCCATGATCTCGACCTTCGGCGGTGGAAACGCGGTCAAGAGCGCGGCCGCGGACGCGAGAGCCCAGATCTTCGAGGTTGCCGCGGACATGCTTGAGGCCGCGCCTGAAGATCTGGTGGCAAGAGACCGAAAGATTTACGTGAAAGGCGCGCCGGATGTAGGCATTCCTATCGCCAAGGTCGTCCGCAAAGCGCTGATCCTCGGGCGTCCCATCATGGGACGAGGCTCGTTCGCCCCGAACGTGGACCAACGGAGAGAGTGGGTATCCAATCCTCGGGGACAGCTTTCTCAGACGTTTTCTTTCGGAGCTACGGTTACCGAGGTGGAGGTGGACCCTGAAACGGGACAGGTGAAAGCCCTTGATGTAACCTGTGCCCAGGATTGCGGCTTCGCGGTCAATCCGATGATTGTCGAAGGCCAATTCGAAGGCTCGGTTGCAATGGGAGGCCAGGGGGGCATGCTCACCGAAGAGCACCGGTGGCACAAAGGGCACTGTCTCAATCCCACCATGCTCGAGTACAAGACCCCCATCATAACGGATATGCCCAACATCAAGCCCATTATTGTCGAAACCATTGATCCTGCCGGGCCCTATGGCGCGAAGGAAGCGGGCATGTCCATTGCCATGTCGGCCGCGCAAGCTTATTGTAATGCCGTTGGAAATGCGCTGGGCATATATTTCAATCATTTGCCGTTGACCGCGGAAAGGATTCTGGACGCCATCGAGAACCGGAGAGAAGGAATACGCACGGCCTGGGAATTCGAGCCCGCACGGATTCTCAATCCGGAGAGAGATTCCGAGTAGAAGCTCTCCGAGCGGCGTCTTGCATCATCAAAATTGAAAGGGGAGATCGCGAGCTGCACGAGCCGACGATCGGTACCGTCGATGCCCGATTCCTGTCATACCTGGCGCAGCTCTAAGGGGGGACGGCTCTCCCGCAGATAAGGATGCGCTCTGGAGGGGACGACAGCGCAAACCCGAATTCCGGGCGCGACTGACAGCTCGTACGAACATCGATCCCGAGGAGGACCCTATGACGATCAGCAAATGGGTACACATGGGGGCGGTCCTGTCTCAACAGGCGACCCATTACCCGGACAAGCTCGGATGCCAGGACAAGAACAAAGACTTCACGTTCGGGCAGTGGAACGAGCGGAGTCGCCGGCTGGGAAACGCCCTCGCCGATTTGGGCTGCGGCCACGGAGACAGATTCGCGGTGATCGCCTACAACCGGGTGGAGTGGATGGATATCTATGCCGGGTGTGCGAAAGGCGGGCAAATTTGCGTACCGCTCATGTTCAGGCTGGCGGGTCCGGAGATCGAATATATCACGAAGGATTCCGGATGTAAGGCATTCATCGTGGAGAAACCGTTTGTCGAGATGATCGACGGGATCAGAGAAAAACTGAGCATACCGCCGGACACCTATGTGTATCTCGGTGACCCGGGAGACAAGGTCCCGGACGGGTACGTCGAATATGAGGAATGGTTGGCAGGTGCATCACCTGAGGAACCCGATGTCGAGGTGGACTCGGAGGATCCCTGGACCTTCATGTACACCTCCGGCACCACCGGCCGGCCCAAGGGAGTCGTGAGAAGCCACGAGAGTTACCTGGCCGAGTACTACCTCAATATTGCCAACATGGGACTCCTTCCCACTGACAAGGTGATCATGGTCATGCCCATGTGTCACGTGAATTCGATCTTTTATTCGTTCACCTATACGCTCGTGTCCGCGGCGGTGTCCGTATACAACGAGGCGAGCTTCAATCCGGAGGATTTCCTGGCAACGGTCGATAAACAGCGGATCACCTTCGCCTCCCTCGTCCCGACCCATTACATTATGATACTGAGCGTCCCCGAAGAGATCAGGAAAAAATACGATGTCTCGAGCATGCGCCAGCTCCTCATATCGTCCGCACCCGCGCGTCGAGACACCAAGGTCGCGGTCCTCGAGTTCTTCAAGAATGCGGAGCTCTGGGAAGCGTACGGTTCCACCGAAGCAGGGCTCGTTACTCTGTGCCGCCCCGAGGATCAATTACGCAAACTCGGCACCATCGGCCGCGAAGTCTTTGGCATCGATCGAATCAAGGTGCTCGACGAGGAAGGCAACGAGGTTCCGGACGGCGAAGTCGGAGAGCTGTACGCCAGGACACCCATGTTGTTCAAGGAATATTGGAACCTTCCCGAAAAAACCAAGGAAGTCTTTCGCGGCGAATGGTTTACCGCGGGGGACATGTGTTACCGCGATCCGGACGGATTCTATGTCCTGGTCGACCGGAAGGCCAACATGATCATCTCCGGCGGGGAGAATGTCTACCCATCGGAAGTTGAGGATGCCGTCGGTTCACACCCCGCGGTCAAGGACGCGGCCGTGATCGGGATACCGCACGAGAAATGGGGTGAATCGGTTCACGCGGTCGTGATACTTCAAGAAGATGAGGAGCCCACGGACGGTCTGAAAGACGAGATCAGGAGACAGTGCCGGAACAAGATCGCGGGCTTCAAGGTCCCCAAGACTATCGACTTTATTGAAGAAGATGAGATGCCCCGCACGGGGACGGGCAAGATCCTTCACCGGGTGCTGAGAGAGCGGTACGGCAGATGGAGTGATTGACGAGGAGTCTCTCGTGCAGGGTGCCGTTGAATTTACTCTGTTTTTGTGATATCTCCCCTGCTGCTTGGCAATCGCGGCCGGAGCCGAGGGAGCTCAGCCCCTCGCGATCCGATTGCCTACACCATGGCTGAACGGCATATCAACATGAAATCACTACTCTGTGCAGTCTGCGGACTTCTGATCATCTGCCTCTGCCCTGTCAATCAGCTCGGTCACGCGCAAGCGCCGTCAAAAAGACAAAGCGGGTCGCCCGACCAGTGGGCCAGTCACCAGATGAATCAACCTTCTCCTGGGTCCCTGAAAAAGGCAAAGCTTTCACGGCAGCGCATAGACGAGATCCGGCAACTCTACCTCGAGGCGAAGAGAGAGTTCGAGGCCAAGCACGGCCAACAGTCCCTCCATCCCTGAGCGCGTTCCCGCTCGGCAATGCCCGTCCCAGCCAAAGGAAGTCAAGGCTCGTCCGTCGGGGTCGAGATCTCCCTGACCCGTTCGCTTATGCCGGTGACACGGTCAAAGGCATAAGCAGGCCCTTTTGTCGCGCTCGCCCGGCCCCGGACCGCGGCTTCGTACTGTTCGCGCCCGCGGGCCACGGTCCGGTTCAAGGCCGGAGGTGGCCCGGTGAGGGGCGAATGTTCGTCAATACCTCGTATATTTCAGGCAATCTTCTTCAAATGCGTGAATAATCTCATCCGTGAGCGTCGGTTTCAACTTGGGAATCATCTCGAGAAAGGTCTGCGTGGTGACACGGAAGTCCTCTCCCTCGCGGTACTCCATCTCAAAGGCCAACTGGGTGACCTTTTGGAAAAGGAATTCGATATCAGCGGGCGTGAAGCGCGGTATGAGCGACACGATGAGCTGTACCTCAACGTCACCGTGATTGGTCTTCGATAAGTAGTGCTCGAACACGGTTCTCCTTCCAAAATCATCCAGGCCGCCCACCGGAATGATGCAATCGAAGCGCCCCGGCCTCAGCAACGCGGCATCCAACTGCCGGATATAATTGGTGGCGCAGACGAGCAGGAGCCTCCCTTCGCTTCGTTTCAACAGGGTGACCTGTTTGAGAAATTCGTTGGTAATTGACTTGTCGATGCGGGAAGCGTGATCCCGGCTGGCCGCGATTTCCTCGAACTCATCGATAAAGATAACCACCTTGTCGAGATCCCCGGCTTTTTCCATTATTCGCTTCAGGTTTGAACCGAGCCGTTCCGCACCGTCCGCGGTCAGTATGCTTGGGCTGATCTCGACATACCACCATTGGAGCACACCGGCTATTGCCCGGCCGAAGTGAGTCTTGCCGGTTCCCGGCGGACCGAAAAAGATGATGCTTTTTGGCGGTGTTACGCCATGTTTACTCGCCAGGTCTCGTTCAACAAGAGGGAGGATGATTCTCTTCTCCACGATCTGTTTCGGCGGCTGAGATTCCGAGATGGTGTCCCAGATCGAAGGGTCCACCGTCTGCCCGCCCAGCTCATCAATGAGGCGAGCGCTTTCCTTGTTGGCCAGGTCCTGGATAATCGAGTCCATATTCTCAATAAAATCAACGCAAGCCACCTTGATTCCCACATCGCGACCCAGCCTCTCGGAGAGAAACCATTTATGTTGCTCTATCCTGGGCCACAGATCGCTCGCGAGGTCTGAATTCAATCGGTGTCCACTCAACTCCTGAATCCGTGACGCGCAGTCTTCCGGGCTCGGGATAGCTGTTACGATTTCCACTTTATCCTCCTTTTGCACCAAACAAATGAAACGGAAATCCTCTGCCGAGAACGTCCGCCACAGCGGGGGGGTATTATCTGCTATCGGTGCTCATGTCAAGTCCGTTTGCCAACTCATCGCCACCGAGCCTCGAATGCGGAACCACCAATCCGGAATCTCGAATCGTCCCGTCAGAATGAAACCTGGTGGCGGCAGCGGCAGCTCCCTCTTATGGAGCGGAGACGTCGAGGCCGTGCGGGAGTAGTCTCGTGCTCGTGCAGGAGCATTCCCGCCGGACCGGCACGGACGAGGGCACCGGGACAACAGTCACCGTTCCCCGTATCTTCGCTCTTATGTTTCCTGAGATTGTCTATTGTTCCGTGAGTCGGTCATTAGATCTCGGTGAGAGACCGGACTGGAGCCTACAGAGCCTCAGTCCCGGCATGGCCTCGAGCTGAAGGGCTCGCGGCCCGCCTATTCGTCATCCGCCTCCCCCACCATGAAGATCCACCTGAAAGAGCGGTCGGTCTTCGGAACGTGATCGAAAAGCCGGCCTACTTTGCGGACCCGTTCCGAATACTCGATTTTGGGAAACAAGCCTGCCGACATCGCGGGCACGGAATAAAAATCTCTGAGGAGCTCTTCGGGCAGGTGCAAGTCCTCGATCCAGGACTGTTGTCGTGGGAAGATCTCCTGGAACAGTGCAGTGAAAGCCGGTATCAATACCGGTCTCCTGAGACTCACTCCTTCCTGCGCTTCCTGATCGGCCGCCGCGAGGAGATTCGTGCCGTCCGGGTCATAGAGACCATCCATGATAGTCAGCCCCACGGACCCGCCCTTCTTCAGGAGGGCCCGGGCTTGCCGGAGGCTCTCGGGGTAATCAGGAATCAGGAAGATCGACGCACTATACAAGATGGCATCAAATCTGAAATCAAAGTAATCGCCGAGTTGGGCTCCATCACCTTCCACAAAAGAGAGCCGATCTTCGTCGCCAAGCCGTGATCGAGCCATCGAGAGCATGATCGCGGAATTGTCCAGACCCCAGACTCGGCAGCCGGGAACAGCCTGAAGGATATGGGCCGAGCTCGAACCGGTTCCGCATCCCACATCGAGTATGTCGGAGCCCGGTGCGGGGCTCATACGTGACACGAGCGTATCGGTCAACCCTTGAAAGAAACCGTAACGGTCCTCGAATCGCTGATAGATATCCGCGCTCTCATCGAAATTGTTCTTAATCGCGGCTTTGACCCGCGCGGTCTTGTCGTCAACCATATTCCCTCCGAAGCGAGACGTTGTGCCCACGCGTACGCGAGGCACCCACTCTTGCGGTTCAGGATCTTCTTCGCGGCGGCTGATCTCCCGGAAGGATCACCAGGCGCTCCCACTTTCGTCTGAGACTTGCTTCACTGTGGTCGTCTCCATGCTTCCATTGTCTCAGGAGCTCCTTGGCCTGCGCCTTGTCAAGTCCCAGAATCTTCCGAAGCTGCCCCATGGAGAGGCATTCCCGCTCGTAGGTAAACCGGGCGACCAGGAGGAGAGGCAACTTCGTGATCTCTTCGAGGTCCGCCTTGATCCCCGTAGCGTGCAAGAATCCCAGGAGCTCGCGATACGCCTGCTCTTCCTGTTCCTCGGTCATACCCTCAGGCCCTCCTGCAGCTCCACTCTGAGCCGCGTCGGACGGCCTCCGGTCGATCAGGTCTTCCCGAATAGGTGAGAACAGGTCGAGTGCCGTGCAGCCGTCCGGTCCCACCTTGACTCCGTGTGGCCTCGAAGGCGGAATAACCACCATGTCACCCTCACGGAGGGTGTGCTGCTCGCCGTCGGGAAGGGTGAGGGTCGCGGACCCCTTTTCCACGATGGTAACCTGTTCGGAGACATGCTCGTGCACGGGAACATCGGCATCCGCCGCGAGATCCCACCTGACGACCATGATGTGCTCCCCCCAGAAGACCTGGCGCGTGACCTGATCGCTCACGCGCTCCGCTTTGATTCCTGACCAGGAAAGTATGTCCATGAATAGTTCTCCCTCTCCTTCAAGCCTGAAGCTCCTCGATTAGACTCTTTGCGGGAAATTTTCAAGCAGGACTTGACAGAGGTGAAGGCGTGCCCAAATATAACTTAATAGGTTAACTCGTGAGAAAGGGGTACGAACAATGTTGACACTATACAGACCGAGAGTCCCAATGAGGCGTTCCGGATTCCTGTCCGGATGGAGTCCTTTTGGAGAGGATTTCTTCCCCGAGGTGGGCGAAAAGATGGATCTGAGCCCGAAAGTTGATGTGAGCCGCGATGACGGCCACTACATGCTCACCGCAGAGTTTCCGGGCATGGACAAGGATGAGATTCATGTGGATGTGAAAGACGGCGTGCTGACGCTCAGTGGCGAGAAGAAACGTGAGTTCGAGGAGGAGAAAGAGGGATATCATTACTCGGAGCGCTCCTACGGGAGCTTCAGCAGATCGTTCTGCCTGCCGCCTGAAGCCCAGGAGGAGGAGATTCAGGCGAAACTGGAGAAGGGAGTGCTCACGATAAGCATCCCCGTGGCAGAAAAGCATGTAAAGAAAATTGCAATCGCCGAAAGCTGAGCCGTGTTCTCCCGGGCCCGAGCGGTCCGGGAGACAACACCCGTCCTGTTGCTCCTGCGTTGCCCCGATTCCAGCACGGATGACCGACGCTGGGCGGACGAGTCCTGGAGAGACGAGCCTCGTTCGGACGGGAGGTGCGGCCATGCCCGGGGCTGGTTGACTCTTAACCTTTCAGGTTTACCGTCGTGGTTTCCGCGACGGGAACGGAGGCTCCGTCATGGGGGCAGTCATGTGCATTGCTGAGTTTGTCTCACCGGATGAGGGTTGGCGCGGTTGG
>JARRRG010000049.1:0-9001 GCA_037380965.1 Deltaproteobacteria bacterium | reverse complement strand
CTTCCAGATCCCGGTATACGGTTCTTGCGGGCGTACCCAGTTCGCTCGATAGGTCGGCCGCGGTAAGGCCGCGCCTCCTGGACTCAAGGAAACGAATGATCTTCCACTGTCTCGCAAGCTGCGTTCCTCGCATTCGAGCGATCTCCGGTCTTGGTCAATAGTCGGACACCCGCGATGTAAAGGTGAAACCAACTCCGATCACCGCGGCGCTATGAGCTTTGCGGTCTGAACGAACCGCTCTCATAGGAGAGCAGGAAACGTGCCACACGGTTCGACTTCAAGGCCGTGTCACGAACCAAGCTTGGTTACAGCTCACTTTGGCAACTCCTCGGGAAAGTCTTGCAGAGGATGCTGGGCGATTGATCGCAAAATGAGTCGACATCACGCACATTGCCACCAATTATGCGTGAATATCGCTCAGCGATGTATTGCGGGGGGCGCAACGATTGAGGGCATAGAATTTAAAAACCCTCTCTTGTCCTCTCGGGCGCCTTCGAAATCCATCGATAAATCAGGGGGCAGGACAAATCGGTCATCGACAATAAGTGCATTGTCGGTGCCCGGATAATCCGACTGGTGAAAAACATTTCGGAATTATGCACTTTACAAATAATCCCATAAGTGTAGCATGCACTCCCCGATGGTTCGGACAATTCCGTTAGAGATCCCGGGTTACGTGGTGCAGGTGAGCCTGGAAGTAGGCGTCGACCTCAGGAGGGGCGGAGGTAAAGCGAATCAGTTGGACCGGGCCTTTCTTGTCCGGTCCTTCGATGACCTTTGCGTAGAAGTCCGCCGTGGCGAGTCTGCCATGCACGTTTCTCAATCTCAGTTTGAGATTACTGAAGGCCTTTATCGGGTATTCCACCTCAACCTCCGCTGAATTCTTTGAAAGCCTTGGAATTCGACGTTCAAGGCGGACAAGATCCGCGTGTCCCGGTACGAGCGCAAGGTTGTAGCGCCCTGCGATTCCACCAATCTCGTAAAGTTTCAGATGGGTTTTAGATCCTTTTGGAAATACCTCCCTTTGATCGACAATATGCAGAATGTCCCCCGCTGCTTCGAGAACGGATTCCGAAATCAGAATCTGTCCTCCCACCGTATAGGATTCGATGCGGCCCGCCATGTTTACTCCGCTACCCACTACCGCATACTTGCTTCTCTTGCTCGAACCTATGTTCCCGACGACAACTTCAGCTTGATTGAGCCCTATGCCCATCTCCAGCTCCGGGAAGCCTTCGGAAACGTTTTGTTCATTGACCCTCGCCATTGCATTCTGCATTTCTATTGCACAGGCAATTGCCCTCCGAGCTTGGTCGGGCATTTCTTTGGGCGCTCCAAAAACGACCAGCAGGGCGTCTCCGATGATCTCATTGATCGTCCCATGATGTTCCAAGATGACGTCCACCATGACATCAAAGTACGAATTCAGCATCTGAACTACTTGCTCCGGTTTCAAGCGTTCGGACAGGGCTGTGAATCCTCGCAAATCCGTCATCATGATGGTTACCGTTCGGCGCTCGCCTCCCAGCTCAAGCGCAGTAGGATCGTCAAGCAGCGAGTTCATCACCTCTGTTGACAAGTAGCGGCCAAACATCTTCTTGATGAGCTCGGTGGATCTCTCAAGGTCTTCGGAAGTGCGGGCGAGCAGTCTCAAGAGGGTGATCTTGTCTTTCAGCGCTCGCTCCAACCTGAACTCGACCTTATTGATTTCCTTGGCCGTCAATTCGATCCGCTTGAGCAGGTCCTCCTTGCCGTCGTCCGTTTCCGGGAGACGATGCAGCGCATCCTTGATCCGGTCCCATTCGATTTCCATTTTGATACCTTTAAACGGCTGATTTCTCTCTAATCAGCACGGGAACTATGGCAGTGCCGTGAAAGTCGCATTGTCCATCCGGATGCGGGCCGATTTCGCCGAATGTGAAGAATCCTACCATTGGCGCGGGCCACCGATCTCGGATCGCAATCAGCTCGTTTTCTATGAGCGGTCCGAGAGCATGATGCCTCGCCTTGCAAGAGAACAACAGTATCGCGTCCGGACGGTATTCCGGTTGGATAACTTTGGAGATTTGCTCAATAGAGTAATCGACGATCTCAAGGCCCGGCGGAATGCTGAATCGAACCTTGGAACCCTGCGGGACGGAGCCGCTGTAGACCATGGAGCCGTCTTCGTTAATGATCCAAGCGGCCCTGACAACATAGGAGTCATTGCCACGCAGGAGGAGCAACGGGTACTCGATGGCGACGGTCAAGTCGTCCTCGACGCCCAAGTACTTGTTGTAAACGGCGTGCACGGGCTCGCTATCAATTTCATATACAACGTTACCTTTGGATTTGCTCACCGTTTTTACCGTGCCGATGCCCATCCATCCACTTGCCGCAACTCCCCGCATCTCCATGACATCCGTGTCGAGGACCAACGCGCATGCGCCGTCGGGTACAATGCGTGAAGAGTCGAATACGACCGTTTCCAGCGTGTTTCGGATGTTGCCGGCCAAGCCTCCGAAGAGGGGGATTTGGCGTCCCATTGTTTCCACTATTCCTTTGACGATGAGGTCGCCGTCGGCAAGCGCTCCGCCTACGGTTACGATGATACCGGGATTGGGAAACGCCCCGCCGGCCCATTCAGCTATGCGCCTTCCCAGCTCATCGTACGTCTTGCCCGTTCCGTCAAAGAGGCGCACGCGATAGGCTTCACGGTCGATCTCCCACAGCATGACGACAATGGACCCTTCCCGAAATTCCTCATTGAGGATCTCACCCGAGCTGCCCGAACCGAAAACCACTATGTTATACCGGGCAAAACAGGCGCCCAGCGCTTCAAGGTCGTGCGCGTCGCACGCAAACACGATTGCCAAAGACGGGTCCAATCCTTCATTCAGACTGTTCCGGAGTCTTGATTCCGCCTCTTCAACGGAATCCGCAAACCAGGCAGATGATTTCATGAATAACTCCTCGCAACCGAGCTTGAGATCATGACCGTTCTACACCGATGGTCCCCATCCAACGCTGACACATACCTGTCGAGAGCGCCAGTAACTATTTTCATGGACCGGCAATAGGCCATTTTACGGAACGGTCCATGAGCCGCTTCGTTCCATCGAAAGCACTATCATGTGAATCAGTTAAATGACCCCCGGCAGAGCCGGGGGCATATTCCTGTTGGCCCCTCAAAGGGGACCGGATGGAACGCCCTAAAGGGTGTCCGGGTTTCTGCTGATCCGAGTGCACTCGCTAGGGCTGGTCATTGCTGGCGCAGAAGCTCTTGCCGTCATTCCGGCGAAAGCCGGAATCCAGGCTCTTGGATCTCTTCTGGACCCCGGCTTTCGCCGGGGTGACGGCGCGTGTTGAGGCGATTCTCTTTTCGTCCATGATTTCAGTCTGGTTCTTGGTCGCAACACGAGCGCCACTACTTCACACGGTCAAACCTTGGCGAGTCACCCCGGCAGACCCGGGGGCTTACCAGTTTTTGGTTACCCGGCAATGCATCGATTGGATCGTGCGAGTCCTGGCGTCAGCCGGCTTGCCGGAGCCGGAATTTCTTGATCTTGCTGTAAAGGGTGCTCCGACTTATTCCCATCATTCGCGCGGCCCGATATTTATTCCAGCCGCATTTCTCGAGCACGGACCGGACATGATCCTTTTCGAGGCGTTTGAGGTCTGAGGCGCGGTCGGTCACGGCCGTGTCGGATGCTTGCGGGTCCATCTCCGGCGGCAAGTTCTCGGGGGTAATGACATCGGCTTTGGCGAGGACCATGGATCGTTCCACGACATTCTCGAGCTCTCGGACGTTTCCCGGCCAATGATGGCTGAACAGCCGGTCCATGGTGTCGTTCGAGACCGCGCGAATGTTCTTGCCCAGGATCTCGTTGTACTTTTCGATGAAGTTGCCCACCAGTTGGGGGATGTCTTCCTTTCGCTCTCTCAGGGGTGGAACCGGAATGGAAATGACGTTCAATCGCCAGTAGAGGTCCTCCCTGAACAATCCCATCGCCATAGCCTCTTTGAGGTTCTTATTGGTAGCCGCGATGATTCGTGCGTCGGTTGTGAGGGTTTCCTCCCCCCCTACCCGCTCGAATTTCCGTTCCTGAATGACTCTGAGAAGAATGACCTGGGTGGGAAGGCTTATCTCGCCGATCTCGTCGAGAAAGATCGTGCCGCCCCGAGCCTGCTCGAATCGACCGGGCTTCTTGCGGATGGCTCCGGTGAACGCGCCCTTTTCGTGACCGAAGAGCTCCGAGTGGAGCAATGTCTCCGCATACGCGGCGCAGTTTACCACGACAAAGGGGCCGTTGCCCCGCTGGCTCTCCCGATGGATGGCCTTCGCGAGAACCTCCTTTCCCGTGCCCGATTCTCCCTGAATGAGGACATGGGAATCAGTGTCCGATATGTCGAGGACGAGCTCGCAGATGTCTCTCATGTGCGGTGATCTTCCGAGGAGATTACTCAGCCTTTCGCTGCTGTCCATCGTCCGGCTGAGTCGCCGATTCACCTGCCGCTCGTGCCTCAGGCTGCAGTAGAGCCTCCGAATCCTGAGCATCGCGTTTACCCGGGCGATCAGTTCGTCCGGTTCGTACGGCTTGGTCAGGTAGTCGTCTCCGCCGCTGTTAAGTCCTTCAATTTTGCTCTCGAGGGAATCGTGGACGGTGAAGATCATCACGGGAATGTACTGGAATTCGTGGTGGGCCTTCAGTTTCGCTACCATCTCGAGCCCGCTCATTCCCGGGAGGTTCACATCCAGGAGGAGCATGTCGGGCTCGTCACCGTCGCGTTGTTCGAGAATCGCGAGGGCGTCTTCCGCGGAGATCACCAGGTCCGCTCGAAAGCCCTCGGATTGTAAGAGCTGCTGGGTGAACGGGCCGTTGTACGGGTCGTCCTCCACGACGAGCACATGGCCGGACTGGGACAGAGGGGGCATAGAACGAATCCTCGCTACCTGAGGTGATACCCGAGGCCCTGGGCCAACCCGATCTTTTCACCGGTATCCTTTCTCAGCTCGATGTTCCACAGGCTCACGCGCTTGCGGATGTCGATCGGCGTGGCCTCGGCAATCACCAGATCTCCCGGCACGGCAGCCTGAAAATAATTAATCTTCACCTCGAGAGCGTAGCCCCGGTACCCGCTTGCTTGGGCTGCCACCGCGAACGCCTGGTCCGCCAGTGCAAAGAGGACTCCACCGTGGGCCCTCGCTTCTGCGTTACAATGCTCTTCGGCAATCCTGATGCTCGTTCGAGCGTACGAATCTCGAGCGACGTCCACTTTCATTCCGAGAAGCCCGGCAAAGGGCGGCTGACCGACCACTTCCCTCGCGTACCCCACCGGGTCCTTTTTTCTGTCGATCATGGAGAGGCGACTCCTTCTTTTTTCCACGGCACGGACGGCATGCAGGCTTCCTCGTACCTCCCGAAATTCCGTCGGACCGCGATCGGTCGTCCGTTACAGGCTCGGCAGCATCGAGCGTGCCACGATGGCTCCTCTTACTTCGCCGATACCGCGCGGGCCGTTGGTCCCCGCGGCCTGGTTGGGACTGTGCCCTGGCGCACAAGTCGGTTATGGGTTCTCGCTATCTTGAGGAAGTTCCTCAGCAGTAAGCCTCCATCCGGACGGGACGCGTGGTAATACTCGCAGTGTGCCTGAACCCCGTAAGCCGGTCTGGTAGGATGTCTTACGATTTGATACCGGGACGTATCGTTCGCGGCCAGCCAGAGGAAGCCTGACGGGAGCCGTTTCACCTCATCGTAATGATTCTCGACCATGTTCAGCGTTTTTCCGAGTCCCACAAATATCGGGTCGTTCTCGATCACTTCCACGGAGTGGCGTCCTCTTTCGGTAGGATTTTTCCCATACGGGAGGCAATCATCCTCGCCGCCGCGAATGGGCGCGACCTTCCCCCCAAAAGCAAGTACAAGAGCCTGGTGCCCGCCACAAACTCCGATGACCGGGACGCGCATCTGCTCCACAATGATTCGAAGGGCCCGGAGAAAATTCGCCAGGGCCACCCCATTCTTTCCCCTGTACCGGCACCAGGGCATTCCATTGGGGCTGAGCGCGAGAAACGTCGGCTGCAACTTCGCGATCCTCTCGACCGTCACCGCGCTGAAGGGAAGCACGATACCACGGCCTTCGGCTCCCAGTCCGGCAAGGGTGTCCCGAATCCGGACCGCCTGCTTCGAGGTCTGCCCGGTAAAAAGATTTACGACAACCCAGACGGGCTGCGCCTTCACCCGCCCTGCACTGCGCAAGGTGGGCGTTTCATGATCAACCGTTCTCCGATCGACCGCGCCGGTGGGGGTTGTGATCAGCGTGAGGGAGAGGACAGCGGAAAAAATGGGCAGAAGCCAGCGTATGCGCATCCGGTTCACCTTTCGATGTATGCCCCTTCCTGCCATGTTCAAGACTGACATGAAACGCCCCGGTAAGTAAAGGGGTATCTTGAAATCCCTTCCAACATGCTGAGACCCCTCTTTTATCATATTAAGGTTCGATTCGCACCCCTTGCGGCGCGGCGACGCGAGCTCCCCTGCACCTCGCTTCAGTGATTGCAGCAGATACCTCGATGAATGGGAAGCGCCCGGAGCAGGGCTCAGTGGCTTCCGGGAGACAGCTCATGATTCGGATCTGTGCTTTTTTTCAGGCATCACTTGACCATCCGATGGCACCACTTTAAAATAATAAGCGGTTTATTTCTGGAATTCGCAAGCATTTTCGATCCATGGACGGTTGAGAGCCAATGGGGAATAGATCGGCTGCTTCATTCTTCTTGTTGATCACGACGCTCTTCTTCTTGTGTGCGGCTCCCCCACCTGCGGCGCCCATTACCTTCAGCTCCGGCCCGATGCAGGAGTACTTGTTCCTCGAGGGAAAGAAACTCTATGACGCGGGGAAGCCCGCCCGCGCGATACAGGCGTGGAAGAACCTCCCCCCTGACCGGGTCTACGCACCAGTGGCTGCCATTCTCGTCGCCCGAAGTCACCGGCGGTTGGGCCGACCCGACCGTGCGGAAGCGGTGCTCAGGAGGTTTCTGCAAAAGTACCCCACAAGCCCGTACCGGCATATCGCTCGTGACGCGCTGGTCGAAGCCCTGAGTGCACAGGGTAAGCCCGAGGCCAGGGGAATGCTGACGTCAATGTTGGCTACCGCACGGAATGGCGAAAGACCGGCGCTCATTCTCCGTGCAGCCAGATTGGAACGGCGTTTGGGGAACTTTAAGGCAGCCAGCGTCCAGTACCAAAAACTCTTCCTCCATTACCCCGCGTCTATCGAAGGGCTCAAAGCTGCTAATGAATTGGCCCGCATGGTTTTTGTCGGCAAGGCGCCGCCGCCTGACTTTTCCGACGAAGAGCACCTTGCCCGAGCGGAACGCCTTTGCCGGAAGGGGCGGTTCGATCTCGCCGCGTACACCTACAAGGCCCTTCTCAAGAAGAATCCTTCGGATCGCAAGCTCGCGCTCAAGCTGGCACGGTGCCACTACAAAGATCGGCAGAATCGAAAGGCGATCAGACTTCTCAAGACCCTGCTCAAAGGAAAGCTTCAGACCCAGGATCGGGCGGAAGCGCTCTATCTCTTGAGTCTCCTGTATTGGCGGAAGGACCGGGAGAGAGAATTTGAGGCCGCGTGCTCCAAAATCATCCAAAGCGGAACCCCGAAACTGAAAAGGAAAGCCCTGTTCAACCTTGCTGCGAGCCATCTCGAAAAGAAACGGCTCTCCAAGGCGGAACACTATTTCACCAAATTGCTCGCACTCGGCCCCAGCCGATCCACCACGGTGGACGTCCTGTGGAAGATGGCCTGGATACACTACAAAGAGAAACAGTACCTTAAGGCTGCCTCCACCTTTCGTAGAGCCAGGATCAGCGCTTCAAGCGGAAACATGCTCATCGCGGCCAAATACTGGCAGGGTCGTTCTTTGATTCGCTGCGGCCGCACTGCCGAAGGTGAAAGCCTTCTGAGAGAAATCGCGGAGAGTGCGCCGTTGAAGTATTACGGTGCAGAGGCGGCACGGGTGATGAAGGCCCGGGGCAGGAGAGTGAGCCCGAGGAATCACGCTGGAAGGGCCTTTCCGAGTCTCGCCGTCTCTCCGAAGTTGAGAGCCTCCAATCGTGTGGTCGTTGCGGAACGGCTCATGAAGAGCGACGTGCCGGAGTTTGCCCTTCTCCAGCTCGACGCGCTGCCCGGCTCGGTCAAATCCACGCGGGCCATTGCCTTTTTGAGGGCCAAAGCCGCTCACGCGGCAGGACGATACCGTTTGGCACGTGACATCCTCGCGGAACAATTCGGTCATCTCATGACGAATCCGCCGGCAAACGCTCCCAAAGAGTTTGTCGAGCTGGCCTTCCCCCGGGTTCATTTCAATGAGACGCTCCAGGCCGCTACGAAGCACGCGGTGGATCCGTACCTCGTATGGTCCGTGATTCGCCAGGAGAGCTTGTACGACGCGTCCGCGGTGTCCCCGGCCGGCGCACTGGGGCTCATGCAAGTGATGCCTCGCTCCACCGGTCTCGTGCGCAAGGGGAGACCGGTTCCGGCCAAGGTGATCGCAAGAATCCTCGACCCGGCGGAGAATCTCGCGTTCGGCATTCGAATCCTTGCAAGAAATCTCCAGGCCTTCAAGGGAAGGCTCGTCCCGGCAATTGCCTCGTACAACGCGGACATACGAAAAGTCCGGCAATGGGTTCGACAAAATGGTAACCTGAAGCAGGACGAGTTCATCGAGAGCATTCACCTCGAGACACGGCTTTACGTGAAGAAGGTCCTGGCCAATTATCGTGCATACACCTACCTGCACAGGAGAAAAGACCTGGCCGGATATTGGTGAGACATTTCCAAGGGATAGGCATGACACAATTCTCCGGTAACGGCGCAGACGATCTCTTTGATGCAACCCCCTACCTGAAGCTTGTATTTGACAAGGAAGGACGTTGGTTCCAGAACGGCGCTGAAATCATTCATTCCCAGGTGTACCTCCTCTTCAGCCGCTCCCTCGAACGCGCTCATGACGGTGCAT
>JARRRG010000048.1:0-8159 GCA_037380965.1 Deltaproteobacteria bacterium | reverse complement strand
GCGGGGGTCTGGGAGGAGGAAATAAAGGACGTCCTTGCGGAGGGGCCGGATGACTTCATAAGAAAACCGTTTCGCGAAGAAGATGTGCTCAATGCGCTCCGCGAGCATCTCGGCATCAAATACAGGTACGCACAGGATGAGCGCGAAGGCCAAACCGTCGCTCCGACGGACAGCATTCGCGCAACCGTTAAACCCGACTCATTTGATGAGCTGCCCCCGGAATTGATCAATGAGATCGCGGAGGCAGCCCTGAGCCTGGATGTCGACCGTCTCGACGGTCTGGTGCTCGAGGTTCGTGGAGTGAATCCGGTCGTCGCGGACACAATGAGCCGTCTGCTGAAGCAGTATGAATTTGAGGCGCTCCTCGAGGCGCTCCAGGTTCGGGAGGAGGGCGCATGACCGAATCGAGGGAGCCGGCGGTCATACTCATCGTGGACGATAAGCCAGAGAACCTTGACGTGCTCTCGGAAATGCTCAGACAGTGCGGTCATAAGGTGCGCCCGGCCACCAAGGGAAAGCTTGCCCTGAAAGCAGCCAGGAAACAAGCGCCGGATTTGATTCTGCTCGATATCATGATGTCCGAAATGGACGGGTACGAGGTATGCCGCCAACTCAAGGCCGATCCCGATCTCCGGAACATTCCCGTGATATTCATCAGTGCCCTCACCCAAGCCTTTGACAAAGTCACGGCACTCAGATGCGGCGGGGTGGATTACATCAGCAAGCCGTTCCAGGTGGAAGAAGTCGTTGCCCGGGTGGAAACCCATCTGCAGCTTCGCAGGTATCAGACGGCATTGGAAGAGCAAAACAAGCGACTTGATCGAACCCTGCACGAGCTGAAAGCAACTCAGGCGAGGATGGTGCAATCCGAGAAAATGGCCTCTCTCGGCGTCTTGACCGCGGGCATCGCCCATGAAATCAATAATCCCGTCAACTTTATCACCTCCGGGATTGCAGGTCTGAGAAGTCTTCTCGACGACCTCATGGAGGTCATGGAACGCTATTGCTCGTTGGACACGAAGAACACGGAGCAGGTGTTGGGGGAGATCGTGCGATTGAAGGAGGAGATAGGATTCGACGAAATTCGAGATGGCCTCTACGAGTTGATAGACAACATCCAGACCGGATCCGAGCGCACCGCGGAAATTGTGAAGAGTCTTCGGACCTTTGCACGCTTGGATGAAGACGACGAGAAGGCCGCGGACATACACCAAAACATCGACTCAACCCTGATGATGCTCCGAAATCAATACAAGCACCTGATTTCGATCAAAAAGAATTGGGGCGATATTCCCCCGATCTTCTGTTACCCCGGCAAGCTCAACCAGGTCTTCATGAACATCCTCGGAAATGCAATAGAAGCGATCAGGAGCAAACCGACACGCTCCTCCCAGGAGGAAATCTCGATCAGGACCGCAGTGGTTGAGCGAGAAGGAGAGCCTTTTGTCGAGATCGAAATCCGAGATACCGGTGGAGGAATACCGGACGAGATTCGGAACCGCATATTCGAGCCCTTCTTCTCTTCGAAGGAGGTCGGCAAGGGAAACGGCTTGGGTCTCCCCATCAGCCTGGCAATCGTGGAAAGTCACCGGGGCGCGATCGAAGTGGTCAACAATCATCCCAGCGGTGCCGTTTTCAGGATTTACCTGCCCATGAAGGTGGAAAGGAGGGGGGAATGAGTCAAACCCTATCTGACAAGCCGCGCATTCTGTATGTGGATGACGAACGAGAGAATCTCGTGAATTTCAAGTACGTATTCAGAAAATCCTATGAGATTCACCTTGCCCTTTCCGGGGAGGAAGCGTACGAGGTCCTGAAGCAGCACGACATTCAACTCGTCATCGCTGACCAGAAAATGCCGGAGGAAACCGGGGTGGAGTTCCTGGAGAGAATTGCGCCGGAGTATCCACACGCGATTCGGATTATCCTGACGGGGTACAGTGACATCAATGCCGTTGTCCACGCCATCAACCGGAGCAAGATCTATTACTACCTCCAGAAGCCGTGGAATGAAGATGAAATGAGACTGGTCGTTGATAACGCTTTGCACGCCTATCGATCGAACATGGAACAGACCGATTTGCTCGACGGCCTGAAGCAGGCGCGAGATGAATTAGGAAAAGAGGTCACTCGGCTCCGCCGACAAGTTGAAGAAAAGACCAGGCTCCTTGAAGAGATAAGGAAATCGGGCGAGCAGCTAAAAATTAGCGAAGAGCGGCTCAGTGCAATCTTCGAAGCCGCGCAGGACTGCATATTCGTGAAGGACAAGTCCTTGCGTTACACCCACCTTAACCCGAGTATGCTCAAGCTGTTCCGGGTTGAGTCCGGTGAGATCATAGGCCGGACCGACGAGCGCCTCCTGGGCGAGGATCTCGCAAACAATCTCCGGAGTCTGGAGGCCCGCGTTCTCGCGGGACAGCCCATGGAAGCCGAGTACACGGTCGAGCTCAACGGCAGCCACGTGGTTCTCAGCTCCACGAGGACGCCGGTGAGAGACGCGTCGGGAAGTATCGTGGGTATCTGCGGCATACTGAGGGACGTAACGGATCGCAGGCAAAAGGTCTCATGTAGCAGATCGGCAATCCAGAAGTATACCTCCCCGACCATGAAGTCCGCATTGCGGCACGTTCTGTTGGCCGCCCGGAGCGACAGTACGGTTCTGTTTCTCGGTGAGAGCGGGAGCGGCAAGGATTTCCTTGCCAGATACCTCCATGACAATTCACCTCGCTCGGGCGGGCCCTTCTTTGCAATAAACTGCGCCGCGTTGTCTCCGGAGCTCGTGGAGTCGGAATTGTTCGGTCACGAGCCAGGGTCGTTTACCGGATGCACGGGGCGCAAGCGGGGACTTGTGGAGCTGGCCGAAGGCGGCACACTTCTTCTCAATGAAATTGGTGAGCTTGCCCTGCCCATTCAGGCCAAATTGCTGGCGTTCCTCGATACGAAGCGCTTCACGAGGGTGGGAGGCGAGCAATCGGTCGCGGTCAACGCGAGGATTGTCGCAGCCACGAACAAGGACCTCACAAAAGAAGTTCAATCCGGCGGGTTTCGACAGGATCTGTACTATCGTTTGAACGTGTTCCCCGTCGTGGTTCCCAGCCTGAGAGACAGAATTGAAGATTTGGCCGTTCTCGTTCCGGATCTCCTCTCCCGGCTCGCCGCTCAGTTCGGTTTGAGCACGATTCCTTTGCTGGAACCTCACGCGATGGAAGCGCTGGCCGGGTATCATTGGCCGGGCAACGTGAGGGAACTGGAAAATGTTCTTGAACGGGCCTTGATTCTTTCCGGCTCGGACGTGATTGCCCAACGGGCTCTGACGGTGTCGCAGGAGGAGCAGGCAGAGTTCGGGGGCTCATCGTCTGAAGAATTCGTTGTAAGCCTCTCCGATGGCCTCAGCCTGAACCATGTGTTGGACCAGACCAAACAGTTCCTGATTTCCCAGGGACTGCGGCGTTGTGAAGGCAATGTGACAAAGGCCGCTGCAATGCTGGGGATTTCGAGAGGTTCGTTGAAACACTATATGAGCAGATTGCAGATCTGCAGACCGTAGGCGAATTCCGGGGACGCGAGCCTGGCCAGAATTTGGCCACTGCCGGCAACTCAGTGGCCACTGATAACATTCCGGTTACTCACGATGTTTCCGTCCCTCTCCACTACGATGGCTAATCTCTGGCCGATTCCTCCCACACGGGTGCTCGTTCACGTCCAACCGGGCATCGTATGAGATTGACTCAACCTCCCGGGATAACAGCGCTCAACTCCATCGCGGGCCTCATGGATCCATCCTGGCATGCGTATTGCTTCATATTCCCGGGATGTGCCTGACGATTCCCAAGAACAAAAACAGCCTCAGAAAGGAGAGTTTTCCATGAGAGTCCCTATGGGAAGGATAGGCGGCATGATGGTCCTCGTTCTCGGACTGGCCCTATGCCTCTGGCCATCCGGAGCGGTCCAGGCTGCAGACGTGTTCAAGATTGGAGTTTTAGAGCCGTTCAGTGGTCCCTACGCGATCTATGGAGAAGAGGCGTACGCCGCGTGCCAGGTCGCGGCAAACGAGCTCAATGCCAAGGGAGGCGTGCTCGGCAGGAAGGTGGTCTTGGTAAAGAAGGACACCAAGGGGGACGTGGCCACGGGGGTCCGTCAGGCCAACGACATGATTCTGCGGGATAAAGTGAACGCGATTGTGGGACCGACCTCCAGTGGGGTTCTGCTCGGGGTCATCGAGGTGACCAAAGAGCACAAGGTGATTCACCTCTCCAGCATAGCCAATACGGAGAAGGCCACTCTCCTGCGCATTCACCCGTACTACTTCCAGGTCGTTCCCAACTCTCACATGGAATCACAGGCTATCGCCAACTACCTGAAGAAGGTGAAGTTCAAGACGTATGTCACCATCGCCTTGGACTACGAATGGGGGCATTCCACGGTTGAGCTGCTCAAGCAGGAGCTCGCCAAAACGAAGCCCAATGCCAAGCAGATCGGCGAATTCTGGCCCCCGTTGAAGGAAACGAATTTTTCTTCGTACATCACCGCGACATTGAATCTCAAGCCCGACCTCGTCGTGGGAATCCTTGCCGGCAGCGCATATCAGACCTTCATCCGTCAGGCACGGGGGTACAAGTTTTTCAAGAAAGTAGCGTTCCTCTCTCATGGGTTTGAAGGGGATGTCATGGCCGTGGGAAAAGAATTTCCCGTAGGAATGCGGATGTACAGTCGTGCGGCCTTCTATGCCGTTAATACTCCCAAGATGAAGAAATTCATTGAGGCCTACCGGAAGGTCAAGAAGGCATATCCCACCTGCTGGGCCATTCTCAGTTACGATTGCGTGATGGCCATTGCCGACGCGGTCAAGCAGGCCAAGAGCTTTGACCGGGATAAGGTTGCCAAGGCGCTGGAAACGATGCAATTAAACACGCTCCGGGGCAAGCTCTCGTTCCGTGCCATCGACCATCAGATGAACAGCCCCGAGTACTTTGCCACGAGCTACTATGACAAAAAGAAGGGATTCGCTCTGGGGAAAGACGTCGTGGTGGTGCCCGGGGAATCTCTCTTCCGGAGTCCCGAACAGGTGAAGAAGCTCAGGAAAAAAGCGGGCATCGACTTCGTTCCTCTGTCAGCCAAATAGACGTTTTCGCTTAAAATCCCGGGACCGCGGGGCCCGCATCGAACGATAGGGCCCTGCCTCCGGTCCCGGACAACCAACCAGGGGACGCAGGGTGGAACTCTTCATCAACCAGGTATTCAGCGGTCTTGTGCGAGCGTCACTCTATTTCCTGGTGACCTCCGGGCTCACTCTGCTCTTCGGGGTGGTGGGCACGCTGAACATGGCCCACTTTAGCCTGTACATGATTGCATCCTATTTCACCTGGACGTTCCATAACCTCCTTATCGACTACAGTTTCTCCTTTTGGGCCGCGTTTGTCTGTGCAGCCCTCGCCATGGTCGTCTTGGGGGTAGTCATCGAAAGGCTGGTGATGCGACACCTGTATGAACGGGAGCTTGGCGAGCAGCTCCTCATCACCTTCGCCATGGTGTACATCCTGGATGACGTCACCAAGGTTGCGTGGGGCTCGAGCCCGCTGTTTGTTTCACGGCCGGAGATTCTCACCAATATTGTAACGTTCGGAAACATCAACCTTCCGGCGTCGGACATCTTCGTTCTCATCCTCGGCCTGGTTTCCGGCGTGGCAACGTGGTATCTGCTGGCTCGTACCGGTACCGGCAGGATATTGCGAGCCGCGTATTCGTACAAGGAGATGTTGCCGGCCCTCGGTATCCCGATTCATCGAACGTACATGGGCATCTTTGTCTTGAGCGTCCTCCTGGCCAGTATAGCGGGATCCGCGTGGACGATGATGGGCATGGTGGATTTGGGTCAGGCGCATTCGCTCTTGATAGAATCGTTTTGCGTGATGGTGATCGGCGGCATGGGCAGCTTTGCCGGGACCGCGCTCAGCGCCCTCATTTGTGGCATCGCGTATTCCTTTGCCATCTTGTACATACCAAAAATCGCCACCCTGCTCATCTTCGTGTTGGCTGGAATCATTCTGATCGTACGGCCGTGGGGCCTTCTGGGGCAGGCGGGCAGGTTGCACTAATGGACGAGAGGCCGGCTCACGGGATGAAAAAGAATTGGGTGATCCCGCTGTCTGGAGTGGCGGCATTCGTGATTCTCGGAATGGTCCTCGGGGAGTTCTGGGTGAAGGTCGCTACCGAGGCCGTCATTATGGTCCTCTTTGCCGCGAGCTTCTCGCTGCTGTACGGACAGACGGGACTCCTCTCATTCGGCCAGGGCGCGTATTTTGCCGTGGGTGCCTATGGCTTCGCTCTCTCTATGACGAAGTTGGACCTGGCGTTTCCCCTCTGCCTGCTCGTAGGGGTTGTGAGCGCGGCGGTGTGGGCCTGGTTGACCGGCTACCTGTGCGTGCGCTTGGCCGGCATTTATTTTGCCATCATGACCGTGGTCGTCGCGCAATCCACGTTCTACATTATCTTCCAGTGGTACAGTTTCACAGGGGGCGACAACGGCATACAGGGGCTGGTTCCACCGGGATTCCTTCAGGAGCCGATCGCATACTACTACCTTACCCTGGCCGTTGCGGGAACCGCGTATTACGCATACTACCGTATCGTGGGATCGCCCTTCGGGTTGTCACTGAGATCTATCCGCGAGAACACGATTCGCGCGGGATTTGTCGGCATAAACGTGAAAAGGCACACACTGAAAGCCTTCGTGATCTCAGGAGCTTTTGCCGGCCTTTCAGGGGCGCTCTTTGCACCCTTTACCCGCAGCGTGGTACCGCAAATGGCGGATTGGATGGCTTCAGGTAAGGCAGTGTTCATGGGGATCCTCGGGGGCGCCTCCCACCTCCTCGGCCCGCTGATCGGCGGCCTGGTCTGGGTCTTCCTTGACGCGTTCGTATCGGGCTACACGGTTCATTGGCCGCTCATCATCGGCCTCCTCGTCTTCCTCGTCGTGTTTTTCATGCCGGGTGGATTGATGGGGCTCGTTGCCTCGTTCATTGACGCACAAGGACCGGTGGGTGAAGAGGAGAAACCGTCATGACCGAAATTCTCCGAACGGAAAAGCTGACCAAGCTTTTCGGCGGCGTTACCGCGGTCTCGATGGTGGACCTCGTCGTGGGCCGGGAGGAGATCTGCGCGGTCATCGGTCCCAACGGAGCCGGAAAGAGCACCCTCTTCAATATCATCACCCACTATTTCGATCCCACTTCCGGCCGGGTGCACTTCCAGGGAAAGGACATCACGGGTATGCCCGCGCACCTCATTTGCAGGAAGGGGTTGGCCAGATCCTTTCAGTTGACGAATGTGTACCCCCGGCTCACCGTGTTTGATAGCGTCCAGATGTCTCTCCTCTCGATTGAAGGATTGAGTGGAAGCCTGTTTCGCCGGGCACGCGGGTTGCAGAGGGAGGAAACCGAGCGAATCCTGGAGATGGTGGGTCTGGCGGAACAGCGGCGCATGACCGCACATCTCCTGTCCCATGGAGACAAGAAGCGGCTTGAGCTGGCCATCTCGCTGGGCACCAAGCCTCAGATGCTCCTCATGGATGAACCTACCGCGGGCATGGCCCCTGATGAAACCTGGGGGCTGGTGGAGCTGATTGACAGGCTTCGAAAGGAAGAAAAGCTCACCGTGCTCTTCACTGAGCACGACATGGACGTTGTGTTCGACATTGCGGACAGAATCGTTGTACTGCACCAGGGAGCCAAGATTTGTGAAGGGCTTCCCGAGGATGTGCAAAGAGATGATCGGGTGCGGGAATGCTATCTGGGAACCTCCGAGGGTGCACAGTAGGGAATGCGGCTCGTTGATGGGAGAGGACTGGGATGATCCTTCAGGTAGAAGAGATTCACACGTATTACGGGACCAGTCACATTCTGTTCGGAGTAAGCCTCGAAATGGAGGAAGGCGAGGCCGTAGCTCTCTTGGGGCGCAACGGTGCCGGGAAGACCTCTACGCTGAGGAGCATCATGGGACTAACACCCCCGCGAAAAGGCAAGGTGCTCTTCATGGAAAAAGATATCTCCCGGACTCCGGTTCATCTGATCTCTCGTATGGGTCTCGGGTACGTGCCCGAGAACCGCATGATCTTCCCGGACCTCACCGTGCTCGAAAACCTCATGATCGGCGAGTACTCG
>JARRRG010000047.1:0-8244 GCA_037380965.1 Deltaproteobacteria bacterium | reverse complement strand
GTTTCTCGGTCTTGACTTTGGGCCCCGCATAGGTTACTAACTAGTAAGCAGAATCAACCGACCGGTTACTAACGTACCAGCCGCGTCCTCGGGGAGTCAAGTTCTTTTTGTCCCCTCCAACTCTCCTCTCTCGGACGTGCAATATTTGCGGCGTCACGATATCATCACGCGCGGGCGACCCGCATAGGAGGACCTCGAGCGGTCATTTCTCGTCCCGTGTTCAGGGGGGCGGGCGTGTTGTGTGATCTCGCCCCAGCCAGGAACCAACCGCGAAGCCAGGGCCCGAGCCGATGAACGGGGGTGACAGATGAATCAGCAAAGCGATTTCAAAAGCCTCGACAGAAGCCTGCGAAAGCAACGAATTATCGACACGGCCGTCACCATATTTCACGAGAAGGGCTATCGCTCCGCCACCCTGGACGATGTGGCCAAGGAGCTGGGCCTGACCAAGGCCGCTCTGTACCACTACGTCTCCTCCAAGGAAGATCTGCTTTCGATCATCTACATCCAGGCCCTGGAGAATTTTTTCGCCAACGCGTACGAGATTGGCGAGCGTGACCTCGCGCCGCCCGAAAAACTGCGATACTTCATCCGCCACCACCTGAAGCACATCATCATCGCGAACCTCGCGATGTTCGCGGTATTCTTCAGCGAGGAAAACCAACTGCCGACCAAGGATTTCCAGAAGATCTTGCGAGAGAACCGGAAGTACACCAAGGTCGTCGAGGGGATCATCAAGCAGGGAATTAATCAGGGCTATTTTCGTCCGGCAGACACAAGGCTGCAGGCCTACGCGATTATCGGGATGTGCAACTGGCTCTACAAGTGGTACAAGCCAGGCGACGATGCTCAAAACCCGGATGAGATCGCGGATCAGTTCATCGCTCTTCTGGAACATGGGTACCTCAAGGGAAAGCAAGGGCCGAGCACGGCTGAGGCCGCCGCGGCCAAGGTGTCGGAGGCCAAGGCCGCGCCGAGCCGGAAACGGGAGCTTCTCGATGAATTAAAGGGCCAGGCAAAAACCCTTGCCCAGATCATCGAGGAGCTGGAACAGATCGTGTAAAGGCCAGACGGTCGCGGTTCTCTCCTGCCGCGCTCTCAAAAAATTTGAGCCGCGGTCGCACGCGGGGTCGTACCCGGTGCAGGCCCCAGGCCTCATCCTCGATTCCTGTCGGTCCGGTGGCTCTCTGCTGACCGTCCTTTTTTCCTCCCTTGGGCACGACCTTCATCCAAGATTCCCGGGGCCGAACCGTTCACGCTTCGAGCACGAGACAGGGGTCTCTGTCATCGTTCGGAGCGACCCCTTGCTCTTTCCGTATCGATCGAGCCACTCCTTGTTGGGAATTCTCCCTGGTCCGGCGCGGCGATTCCCATGCGATGTCGTGAAGACTCTGCCCGGAAAAAGGAAAATCTTGGGAGTAGGGACTACCCTTTTTTCCTTGACCCTGGATACACCACGAATGCATACTGTATTCATGATGTATACATGGGAACCGGGTGAAGAATCGCGGGGCGATCCGGTCATCAATGCCAAGAAGCCTACCGGCGCGCCGGACGCCGGGCATGAGTTCGGGAACCTCGGTGAAATGCCCGCGGCCGGAGAACCACGCTCATGACAACATCCGCGGGGAAACGCAGGCCGGCAGGAGCGTCGAAAACGGAATGGGTTTATCGTGAGCTCCGCAACAGGATTATCGTGGGTCAAATCCCCAGTGGCGCCCAGTTATTTGAAAACCCCTTGGCCGCGGAGATGGAGGTGAGCCGGACACCGATTCGAGAGGCCCTCCACAAGCTGGCAATGGAAGGTCTGGTGCAAGCTATTCCGCGGGCGGGCTATATTGTCGAGAGCCTGTCCGAGGCTGACATCCACGACCTTTATGCCACGCGAACCGCTATCGAGCAGATCTCGGCCAGATGGGCGCTGGATCGCATCACACCCCGAGAACTCGAGCTCCTGGAGCGTAATCTTGAGGAGACCGAGAGAATCATCTCGACCGGTCGGACTCGCAAGATGATCGACCTGGACCGGGAATTTCACCTCATCATCTGCCAGGCGGCGAAAAGCAAGAAGATGTACTACCTCAGCCAGTTGCTGAGCGATCAGACGCTCAAGTTCCGTATCGCGTGCATTCATGTTCCGGAGGTGGCCGAAAGAGCCGGCGCGGGACACCGTTCGATCGTAGAGGCGATTCGAGCCAAGGACCCTGCGCTGGTTGACGAGACGATACAGGTCCATCTGGAAACGGCCAAAAGAGATATTCTGGATTATCTCGAGCGGGCCAGACTCGAATCGCTCCGTGAGGGTGAGCGGCTCGCTCTGATGTAACCCTTCTCACGAGATGAAAAACCTGCTGATCTGAGGGTCCGACCGAGAAAATGTACGAAGTTCGATTCCATGGAAGAGGCGGACAGGGCGCGGTTCTCGCCTCGAAGATTCTGGCAAAAGCGTTGGCGGACGAAGGCAAGTACGTCAAGGCGATTCCGTCATTCGCGTTTGAGCGTCGCGGCGCACCTGTGGCAGCTTATTTGCGATTCGACGATCAGTTGATCCGCCGGAACACGAATGTGTACACGCCGGATTGCATTGTGTGCATGGACCCGAGTCTCCACCGTTCAGTGAACATTTTCGAGGACCTCAAGAGGGATGGCGTCTGGGTTCAGGCTACGAGGAAGTCGCCCGAGGAGATCGAGATCCCGGATCGGGTCTCGCGAGTGGGCCTCTGCAATGCAATGAGTCTTGCCCTGGAGATCTTCAGTCAGCCTATTACCAATACGATCATTCTCGGCGCGTTCGCCCGGACCACCGGGCTGGTGCAATTGGATTCGCTGTGCAAGGGGATGGAATCAGTGGAGTTCCGGGACGCGGCTCTGGAGAAAAATGTGCTCGCGGTCCGGCGAGGGTACGAAGCGACAACGGTAATCGATAGATCGTGAAGGAGTTTCTATGAAACGCCAATCGCGCGAGCCCTTTGATCAGTCGAGCATCCCCAACGATCTTTGCCCCATCGCTACGGAATATTCGGAGCTCGAAACCGGCGACTGGAGGGCCATGCGGCCCGTGGTCAATCGGGACAAATGCGTAAAATGTGCGACCTGCTGGGTCTACTGCCCTT
Source organism: Deltaproteobacteria bacterium (assembly GCA_037380965.1). Classification (GTDB taxonomy): domain Bacteria; phylum Desulfobacterota; class Desulfomonilia; order Desulfomonilales; family Desulfomonilaceae; genus JARRRG01. The sequence goes on along the minus strand of JARRRG010000047.1, from coordinate 5,131 downwards.
GCCAATGCATTCTCGAGCGATCGAAGTGGTTCGAGGCCGACCTGAGGATCTGCAAGGGCTGTGGGATCTGCGCACATGAGTGCCCGCACGGGGCTGTCACCATGATAGAGGAATCGAGAGAATAGCTATGCCCAGGACTCTTGTGTGTGACGGGAACGAGGCAGCGGCATGGGGAGTCGTGCTGGCCAGGCCGGATGTATGCGCGGTATATCCCATTACGCCCCAGTCATCCCTCTCCGAATACATATCAAAATTCGTGAGCGACGGCACGCTCGATGCGGACCTCATGGACGTGGAAGGTGAGCACAGCGTGTTGTCGGCCCTACAGGGCGCGTGTCTGGCTGGCGCCCGCACCTTCACGGCGAGCTGCGGCCAGGGCCTGGCGTTCATGTTCGAGCCCTATTTTCGAACGCCGCCGCTGAGGCTGCCGATCGTGATGTCGATCGTGACCAGAGACGGGATCACGCCCCAATGCGTGTGGGGAGGACAACAAGACGCGATGACCGTTCGCGAAGTCGGCTGGATTCAGATGTACTGCGAGAACGGGCAGGAGATCCTCGACACCACGATCATGGCCTACAAGATCGCGGAGCACCGGGACGTCATGCTGCCCGTCAATGTATGCCACGACGGGAATTACCTCTCCTACGGCGTTGAACGGGTCGAGTTACCCGACCAGCCGGATGTGGACAAGTTCCTCGGGAGCAAGAACGTGAACTGGCACGCGGCCCTCGATCCCGATCGACCCATGGGGGTCGATCCCCTGACGGGTGGCGCAGTCGGACCGGGCCCGGCCATGTTCGTTCGGTATCGCAAAGGCAATTGCAAAGCCATGCAGAATGCGCTCCGCGTCATCACCCAGGTTCATGAGGAGTGGGGCGAGCGGTTCGGTCGAAGGCACGCCCCTCTTATCGAAGAGTACCGACTCGCGGATGCCGACTACGCGCTCGTCACCATAGGCGGAATGACCGGGGCCGCGAAAGATGCCGTGGACCTTGCACGGGACCGAGGAGAGAGAGTGGGGCTCATCAAGATCAAAACCTTTCGCCCCTTCCCGCTCCGCGCCCTCACGAACGCGTTGGACGGACTCGCGGCTGTCGGGGTCGTAGACCGGGCGGTGAGTTTCGGATGGAACTGCGGGCCCGTGTATCAGGAGATCCTGGGATCGCTCTATCACACGGCCGGGAAAATCCCCGCGCTCAGCTTTATCGGGGGGCTCGCCGGAGCGGATCTCACGGTGGATCACTTCGCCCGGGTCATCGACACCACCTCGAAGGCCGCGCGAGGCGAGGTTGCACAAGGGCCTATATGGCTCAACGAGAACGACTAGCAAGAAGCACTGTCCCATGGATCGAACCAAGTATCTCATTGCCGGCGCTTCACACGCGGGACTCAGCGCTCTCGAAGCGATTCGAGCGTACGATGAGCATGGCCCGGTCGTCCTCGTGTCCCAGGAGGATGCGCTGCCGTACTCTCCTACCATTCTTTATCATGTAGTTTCGGGTCGAACCGATCCCGGAAGCGCATACCTTCGCGATGACGACTATTTCGCACGCCGTGATGTCACGTTTCTTCGAGGGGCTCGCGTCGTATCGGTCGATCCTGAGGCGCGATCGGTCAGCCTCGAGTCGGGAGACCGAATCGAATTTGAAAAACTCCTGCTTGCCACCGGCGCGAGACCGCTCCTCCCTCGGATCGCAGGTCTTTCGTCAGTTCCGTACCATGTGTTGAGAACGCTTGATGACGCTGTCCGGATTCGGTCCGAGCTGACGCGGCACGGATCGGTCGCAATTCTCGGCGGAGGGCTCATAGGACTGCACTGCGCTGAGAGCTTTGCGGAGCACGGCCTCGAGGTCACGGTGCTGGAAGTGGAGTCCGCTCTTTTGCCCGGGTATTTTGACGGTGCTGCGGCTCGCTTCATCGAGTCCGCGTTTCGTGAACATGGCGTGAAGATCCTCACGTCCGCGAAGGTCACGGAGATCGCGAAGGAGGGTGACGGCATTTCTCTGGCGCTCGAGGACCGTCCACCTGTGCGGGCCGGTATGCTTCTTGTCACCGTTGGCGTGACACCGAGGATCGATTTCCTTGCCGGGTCCGGAATCGACACCGGTGAGGGAGTGCTCGTGGACGAGAGCATGAAAACGAATCTCGGTCATGTCTGGGCCGCGGGGGATGTCGCTCAGGCCCAGGATTTCTTCGGCGAGACGCGGATCCTCAACCCCATACTTCCGGATGCCGTCGATCAAGGCCGGGTCGCGGGCATGGCTATGGCTGATGACCCGTACGTGCAGTCATATCAGGGAGCGGTATCCCAGAATTTCTTCCAGTTCGTGGGCCATCATGCCTTTGCCGTGGGCAAGAGTACGATCGGGGAAGACCAGGGCGAATACGAGATCGCAGCTCATCTGGACGAGGACGAGGCTCGCTACTGGAAACTCGTTTTTCGGGACGGGTTGCTCGAAGGTGCAGCAGGCATCAATAGCGGTCTCGATCCCGGAATTATGTGGCAGCTCGTGGTGCGCAGGCAGAAACTGGGAGACCTCCGGGAGCAGTTCCTGGAAGACCCGATCCAGGCCGGGCGTGTCGCGATGTCACGCTGGTGGCGGTAAACCGCGGGGGCTGTCATTCACGGGTGGCGCATTGGAGAAGAGGCATGAGTAGAGGATATCAGACGATAGCCGTACACACGGATCGGTGCGACGGTTGCGGAAAATGCGTGGAGGCATGCGCTACACTCAAGACCGGTTCACCGGCGACGGGACGATCGAGAATCAAGGTAGCGGGAGATCGGACGCGTGCTTCCTTCGGGCTGGCAGTCTGCCGCCAATGCGCGGAGCCGCGCTGCGTGAGCTGTTGTCCTTCAGGGGCCCTCAACCGTGATGAACAGTCCGGTATTGTCACCTGGTCGGAAGAGAAATGCGTTGCCTGCGGGCTGTGCACCCTTGCATGTCCGTACGGGGGCATTTCCTGGGACCCGGTTTCGGGCAAGGTGATGAAGTGCGACCAGTGCGAGGGCAATCCAGGATGCGTTGGGGCATGTGACCGCGGGGCCCTGGAGCTGACGACTTCGTCCGCGATCTACGATACCTGGGGCGATGCGGAAGACCTTATCGTACCGGGCATTTCCGCGTGCCTGGGATGCAACTCGGAGCTGCTTTTACGCCACACCCTCCGGCGTATCGGCTCAGAGGTTGTCCTTGCAACGCCACCGGGTTGTATCGCGGGGGTAGGCTCGGTGGGTTACAACGGGCGTACTGCTACGAAGGTTCCGGTCTTTCACCCGCTTCTCACCAATACCGCGTCGATGCTTGCCGGTGCGCGGCGGTACTACAATCGAATCGGCCGCGATGTCACCATGCTTGCCCTTGCCGGAGACGGCGGCACTGCTGACGTGGGGTTCCAGGCACTCTCCGGCGCGGCGGAGCGCGGGGAGCAGATGATTTACATCTGCGTGGACAACGAGGGATACATGAACACCGGTGTGCAGCGATCCGGGACAACCCCGTACGGGTCCTGGACCTCCACCACCCCGGTTGGATCGAAGCTCAGGGGAAAGGCCCGTGACGCAAAACCCATGGCGCTGCTCATGGCCCTGCACCACTGCGAATACGTGGCTACCGCTTCAACCGCGTTCATGCACGATTACTATGCGAAACTTGACAAGGCCATCGCCGCCTCCAAGCACGGAATGGCGTACATTCATGTATTTTCCCCCTGTCCCACCGGCTGGCGTTTCTCTCCGGGAATGCTGGTGGAAGTAGCCCGGAAAGCAGTTGAAGCCAATATGGTGCCGCTGTGGGAATACGAGCTCGACGTTGACAGGATATCGTTTACCCGTTCGGTGGAGAACCCCGTACCGGTGAAGGAGTATCTCTCCCTCATCGGGAAATTCCGCCATCTCGACGACGAGCAGGTCCAACACATTCAGGATACAACGGATCGTCATATTGAGCTGCTCAAGCGATTTACCGAGCAGCGATTACACGATAACGGCTCCCTATCGAGTTAAGGGTCAGGCAGGACGCGGCGCCGCAGGTTTCACGAATGCGGCATCGTTTCATAGTGGTTTCACCGTGGCAGGGAGATCCATCCCTCACTCGGCAGTCCGGACGCAACCGGCGCCGGCTACTGCTCGCCCGGTCCAAATAACCGTGTGGAGCTTCACCACCACCCGATAACGTGCCGAATGCACCAGTCGAAAGAGGAGGATAGATGCATGGGTAAGAAGAGACTTCTGATCGGAGGCCTGATCGTGGCCCTCTCCTGCTGTTTCGTGATGGAAGTCTGCGCGAAAGAAGTCACCTTGAAGGCGGTCAGCGCTTTTGCAGAGGGGACACGGTTTTCCAAGAACTTTGAACGCTTCGTGAAAAAGGTGAATGCCGAAGGCAAAGGGTTGGTCCAGATCAACTACATCGGCGGCGGCGGCAAAGTGATGAACCCCTTTGAGGTGGGCAATGCCGTCCGAGGTGGGGTGGTGGACATGGCCAATGTTACCGGGGCGTTCTACACCAATCTGCTTCCGGAGGCGGACGCCCTGAAGCTGATCCAGATAACCGCACAGGAATTGCGGAAAAACGGCGGCTGGGAGCTTATCAACAAACTGCACAACGAGAAGCTAAACTCCTACTTCCTGGCCAAGCAGGGTGACGGCATCCCGTTCCAGCTCTATCTGACGAAGAAGATCGACAAGCCGGACCTCCATGGGCTCAAAATCCGCGTGACGCCCGTTTATCGGGCATTCTTTGTAGCTCTGGGGGCAACGGTGAACCGAACCCCGCCCGGAGAAGTGTACACAGCACTGGAACGGGGCGTTGTGGACGGCTATGGCTGGCCGATTCAAGGTATTTTTGACCTCGGCTGGCAGGAGGTCACCAAGTATCGTGTGGACCCGGGCTTCTATTCGGTGGATGTCAATGTCTTGATCAACCTGAATAAGTGGAAGTCCCTCTCCCCGGAACAGCGGGCCTTCCTCAAAAAAATGGGCATCTGGTTGGAAAGCCTGAACGCGGAAAACGCCAAAATCAACAAGGCGGAAATCAAGCGGCAGGCGGATGCAGGCATCAAGACCATCACCTTTTCGCCCGAGCAGAGCAAGAAGTATCTGGACACCGCGTACAAAGCCGGGTGGGGT
>JARRRG010000046.1:0-30027 GCA_037380965.1 Deltaproteobacteria bacterium | reverse complement strand
GCAAATCGTTCAGATTGGTTACGAGATAGCGAGCCTGGAAAAGAAAAATAGAATCCTCAACCAGCGGAAGCGGGAATTATTGCTCGAAATAGCCTCACTTCAATCCCCGGGCGAGCTCGAGCGGCAGGCCCGTCAGAAAGCGAACCTCATTGTTCCTCCCATGAGGAAGGTGGTTCATGTACCGTAATCGCGAACCGATAAATTGGGTGGGATTCAGAATCGGCCTGGTAGCCGCGCTCTTTGCCGTAGCCACCGTTCTACTCATGCTGCGCGCCTATCGGCTGCAGGTGTCCGAGGCCGGGGCGCTTGCAAAACGGGCGGGCAAGCAGCGGACACGGGTGCTCCATCTCGAGGCTCAGCGGGGAATGATACTGGACCGTTCCGGCGAACAATTGGCAGCCAGCCTGGAAGTGGATTCAATATGTGCAAGCCCGCGGCGGATCACCCACAAGGAAAAGACCAGCCGGATTCTGGCTGACATTCTGCAAATCAGCAAAAAGGATATACTCGCCAAGCTTCATGAGGACAGAGCCTTTGTGTGGATTCTACGGAGGGTCTCCCCTCTTCCGGCAGGAAAAGTGAAGCAGGCGGATCTTCCGGGCGTTTTCACTGTCAAAGAGTATCGACGCTTTTATCCGCTCAGAGACTTTGCCTCGCATGCCATCGGATTTGCCGGGATCGATTCGCGGGGTCTCGAGGGACTGGAACTCTACTACGACAGGGATCTCAAGTCTCAGCCGGTCCCGGTGACCGCGCAGAGGGACGCTCTCGGACGTCCGATCATGTTCGCGTCCATGGCCGAGGCACCGGGACGCCGAGATCTTCGACTGACCCTGGACCGCAACATTCAGTACGTGGCGGGAAAAGAGCTGGATCAGGCCGTTCGGAGGGAGCGGGCGAGAAGTGGGACAGCCATCGTCATGGATGCCGATTCGGGAGAAATCCTCGCCTTGGCCGTGTGCCCGACGTACAACCTCAACGTATTTCAGAAGGTCTCAGCCGCGGTGCGGAGGAATCGGGCGGTCACCGATACCTTTGAACCGGGCTCCACGTTTAAGGTGTTTCTGGCCTCGGCAGCCCTCGATCTCGGTCGAGCCGACCGGCGGGACAAGTTTTACTGTCAGGAAGGGCACTTTCGGCTCCACGGCTCCGAGATCAATGACGTGGTTCCTCACGGTTGGCTCTCCTTTGACGAGGTGTTGATCCGTTCGAGCAATATCGGAGCCGTGAAGATCTCGAGCAAATTGAGCAAGGGTGAGTTTTATCGGGTCCTGCGCGGTTTCGGTTTTGGGTCTCCTACCGGCGTGGACTTGCCTGGCGAGCGGTCGGGTTCGCTGGCGCGGCCGGGTCGTTGGTCTGCCCTTACCAAGCCCAACATCGCGTTCGGCCAGGGCATCACCGTAAACGCGATCCAACTTACCGCGGCCTTTGCCGCCGCGGTCAACGGTGGAGCTCTTTACAGACCACACCTCATGAAGCAGCTTACCAATCGCTTTGGCGAGACAATCAGGGAATGCAGGCCGGTCCTCGTTCGAAAGGTGATCAAGTCGTCCACCTCTGCAAAGATTGTTTCCATACTTCGGAAAGTGGTCCTCTCGGGAACCGGCAAAGCCGCGGGCATTGACGGGGTGAAGGTGATCGGCAAGACCGGAACCGCTCAGAAGGCGGCCCCTTCCGGTGGTTACTCGAAAGACAAATACGTCGCGTCCTTTATCGGCGCGCTCATGGAGACAAAACCTCGCCTCGTCATCTTCGTCATGCTTGACGAGCCGGGTCGAAAACGCAAGATGGGGGGCCAGGTTGCGGCCCCGGTCTTTCGGAAAATCGCCGAAGGAGTTCTGGCTCTCTGTGGTGGAGGGACCAGGAGAAAGGGCCTTGTGCTGGCATCCTCTCGAATACCGCTGCCAAAGGCTGAACTGGCACGCAGGAAAGTTATCAGGGTGCGAAAGGGTCCTCGACCGGGGGAATGGATCGTCCCGGATCTTAAGGGCCTGAACGTGCGCCAGGTTACCGATCTCTGCGGAAAAATAAAATGTGATGCCTCGTTCCGTGGAACAGGTCACGCGGTGCGACAGAATCCCGAGGCCGGGAAAATCTTCAAGGAGGGAGCGACCCTCGAGGTTGCCTTCGAAGGACAGCCGTCATGACCGTGACGCTCAGAGACATTCTTGCTGTCATCGACGAGCCGAAACTGGATGGGGATCCATCCGTGACGGTTCGCGGCATCACGCATGACAGCAGGAACATAGAGCCCGGGTGGGTCTTCGTTGCTATGCCGGGAGCCACCACCGACGGGTATACGTTTGTCTCCGACGCTGTTCGCGCGGGCGCCGCGGCCGTCATAGCAGAGCGACCGCGGGCTGAAGGAATCGGCAACGTAGCGTGGGTCCGGGTCCCGGCGGCGCGGAAGGCTCTTGGCATGGCCGCGGCTGTGGTCAACGGCTTTCCGACGAACGAGATGACGCTGGTGGGCATTACCGGCACCAATGGGAAGACTACTCTCACGTACCTCCTGGAAGAGATCGTGCGGGCTTCGGGCGGCACGCCCGGGGTAATCGGCACGGTGAGCTACCGATGGAGAGGGACGGAACAGCCCGCGGGCAATACCACGCCCGAGGCGTCGGAGATTCAGTCCATATTCAGAGAGTTGGTTGCGGCAGGTGTGACCCATGGGATGATCGAAGCTTCGTCTCACGGGCTGCATCTGAACCGGCTCGACGGCTGCCAATTCGATCTCGGGGTATTCACGAATCTCAGTCAGGACCACCTCGACTACCATCAGGATCTCGAGCGGTACTATCAAGCGAAGCGGCTGCTCTTTCAACGGTTGTTGCCGCTCTCTTCGAAACCGGGCGTCTCCGCGGTCGTGAACCTCGACGACCCCTATGGCAGAAGGCTTGCCCGCGAGATCGAGAATGTTCGGGTTATCGGCTTCGGAAACTCTCCCGCATGTCCGGTTCGCCCCGAAGAGGTCTTTCTCAGCTCGGAGGGGATTTCCACAACCATCGCGACGGTCGAGGGCCCCCTTCGAATCAGATCTCGTCTCACCGGTTCGTTCAATCTGATGAACATTCTCGCGGCGGTTGCGGTTGCGCGGAGTCTTGGCCTTGCGTCACGAGCAATTCAGGAGGGCATCGAGGCCGTTCGGGTGATCCCGGGCAGACTTGAACGGATACCATCCGAGCGGGGGAGCATCTTTGTGGACTACGCTCATACCCCCCAGGCATTGAAACACGTGCTCGAGGCTCTCCGGACAATTCGTACAGGGCGAATTATCACCATCATGGGCTGCGGCGGTGACCGGGACACGACCAAACGCCCGATCATGGGCAAGGAGGCCGCCGCGGCAAGCGATCTCGTCGTGGTCACGTCGGATAATCCACGCAGCGAGGATCCCGAGGCAATCATAGCCCAGGTCCTTGAAGGTGTGCGTGAGCATGGATACCGATCATGCGCCGTTCAATCCAACGGCAGGCCGCTGGATTCCGGATGCTACAGCGTTATAGCGGACCGGCGCGAAGCCATTGCATGGGCAATACAGAACCTGCGCCACGAAGACATCCTGCTCGTGGCCGGGAAGGGACATGAAAGCTATCAGGAGATCAAGGGGATCCGATACCCCTTTGACGACCGGCAGGTAGTTCGGGAAGAGCTACGCAGGAATCCGGCACCATATCCTGAATCCCCGAGTGCAGCAGGCCCGATTCAAAAGGCTGAGGACCGGGAATGCTCGCGGAGAAATCAGCAATGAGAGCCGAAGCAGGACCATATAGAGCACGCGATATCGTGCAAGCCTGTGGTGGCGTGTTGCTGTCAGGCGATCCCGAGATCTCCTTCGATGCGATATCAACCGATTCGCGGGACATTCGCGAAAACGACCTGTTCGTTCCCCTGAAGGGACCGAACTTCGATGGACATGATTTTGTGCTACCGGCCCTGGAAGCCGGCGCCCGAGGAAGTCTGCTGGGCCGTGATGATCACAGGGAATTCCTCCAAGATCTCCCCAACTATGTCCTGATCCAGGTGCAGGACACTTGCCGAGCTCTATCTGACCTTGCATCTGCCTACCGACAAACCCTAACCCTCCCCCTGATCGCGGTCACCGGTTCCTCGGGCAAAACTTCTGTCAAGGAGATGATTGCGGCCGTTCTGGGACGGTCGCATCATCCCCTGGTTTCACAAGGAAATTTCAACAATATGATCGGCTTACCCATGACCATCCTCAATCTGAGACCCGAACATACCGTGGCCGTGGTGGAAGCCGGAATAAATATATGCGGAGAAATGGCCTATCTCGCCCGGGCGGCTTGTCCCGACGTGGCGGTCATCACCACCATAGGCCCGGTTCACCTCGAGGGGCTGGGATCCGTGGAGAACGTGGCCCGGGAGAAATTTCTGCTTGTCGAACGCCTGACGGCACAAGGCACCGCGGTACTCCCTTCCGAGAATCCTCAGCTTGAAGACCTTGCCACGCGCGTCCCCTGTCGCGTCGTCTTTTTTGGCATCGAGACGGGAGACTTCCGGGCGTCTCGGGTGAGACTGGGAAAAGAGACCTCCTTTGAAATGATAACGCCGTTGGGCAATCAGGAAATTCAGTTGCCCGTGCCAGGGCGGCACAGCGTCGCCAATGCGCTGGCCGCGGCCGCGGCCTGCATGGCTGTAGGCGCGTCACTCCGCGATGTGGCGGAAGGATTGGCGGCATTCACTCCCCTGTTCGGCCGAATGGAAAGGGTCCCTCTGTCAGGGGATCGTACGCTGATCCGCGACTGTTACAATGCCAACCCTCAGTCGATGGCCGCCGCATTGGAGGTCCTGGCCGGCAACGGGCGGGGACTGAAAACACTCGCGGTACTTGCGGACATGATGGAATTGGGAGAGGACGCGGAAGCACTGCATGCAGAAGCCGGGAGAATGGCCGCCCGGCTCAGCATAGCTCGATTGGTGGTTGTGGGAGCGTACGGAGAGGCCTTTGTCGAAGGGTTCATTGAAGCAGGCGGCGACCGAGATTCGATCACATGGACTCGGGACAAGCAGGAGGCCTGGAAGATCATCGAGCCTCATCTGGATAGCTTCGGGACCATTCTCGTCAAGGGCTCGCGTGTGATGAAGATGGAAACGATCGCGGATCAAATCTTGAAGGAGAATTAGTCTGTGCTCTACCACTGGCTCTATCCCCTGGGCGCGGATCTGATCCTGTTCAACGTGTTCAGGTACATCTCTTTCAGGACCATCATGGCCACGCTCACGGCCCTGATGATAACGTTCCTTTTGGGACGCCCGCTTGTGGACTATCTCAAGGAGTTGCAGATCGGCCAGACGATCAGAAATGACGGGCCCCAATCGCATTTGGAGAAGAGCGGCACGCCGACGATGGGGGGCATCCTCATTCTCTTTGCCATGACCGTTTCCGCTCTCTTCTGGACCCGCCTTGACAACATCTATGTCTGGATCGTGCTCGGCGTGACGTTGATCTACGGCGGCATTGGTTTTGTGGACGACTACCTGAAGTTCATTCGACGCAGCCATCGGGGACTGACTGCCAAAGGCAAGCTGGGAATGCAGCTGCTGGTGGGATGTGCAGTGGGTTTCTACCTCTGGTGGGATCCCGGTTTCTCCACCTCCCTTTCCGTCCCGTTTTTCAAGGATTTTCATCCCGATCTCGGCATCTGGTACATACCGTTCGCGGCCCTGGTGATCGCGGGGGCCTCCAACGCGGTGAATCTCACTGACGGCCTCGACGGGCTGGCCATAGGCCCGGTGATGATTTGCGCGGCCACCTATCTGTTGTTCGCGTACATGTCGGGTCACCTCAAGCTGGCCCAGTACCTTCAGATATTCTATGTCGCGGGGACCGGGGAGCTGTCAGTGATCTGCGGAGCCATGCTGGGAGCAGGTATGGGGTTTCTCTGGTATAACGCGTATCCCGCGGAGGTCTTCATGGGAGACGTGGGCTCCCTCTCCCTCGGGGGCCTGCTCGGCTCCCTGGCTGTCGTAACCAAGCAGGAGATCCTTCTTGCCATCGCGGGCGGAGTTTTCGTAATCGAGGCTATGTCGGTCATTCTTCAGGTGATTTCCTTCAAGGCCACCGGAAAGCGGATTTTTAACATGGCCCCCATCCACCATCACTACGAGCTGAAAGGGTGGGCCGAGCCAAAGGTGATCGTGAGGTTCTGGATTATCTCCGTCATTCTCGCGCTTATGGCGGTGAGCACCTTGAAGCTTCGATAGGAATAGATCTGATGAAGCAGGGAAATGGGAAGAGTCGACGATCGGTTTTGAATGAGGGATGGAGCGCGGTACATCGTTTGCGAGGCGATGATCGATGCCCGCGCCGAGTTCCTCGAGTCACGTTTCGGGAACCGGATGCCGGATCCGCGACGACCTCAAGATCGTGGATCGGAGAAAACCGATCCCGTGCAGGTGTGTGCCTGCCTGGGCGCTTCCCCGGAGCGGACGAGTATTCGCCGTCCAGTAAATCCGCGCGTGGGAGAAGAGCGACCAAGGGCCGCTGCCGCTCCTGATAAAGCGTGACGGACCACGATCCGGCTATCCAGCCGGACCGTGGACGAGGAGATATGGATGACCGCGACAACCCAGACGAATACACGAAGAGGCGTCTTTGCTGCTCGCGGCATATTGGGTCCCGACCCGGTCCTTCTGATGGTGATCGCCGTCATCCTTGCCATCGGCATCGTGATGGTGACTTCCGCGGGGTACATTATTGCGTCCGGGAAGTATGACGACGGCTTCCATTATACGAAGAAGCAGGGCTTGGCCATGGTGATGGGTCTGGGGATCATGTATCTCTTTTCGATCATCAATCCATCGTTCTGGCGCCGGATGGCCTCGCCGCTCATGGTGATAGGGCTGGCCCTTCTCGTGCTCGTCTTTGTGCCGGGATTGGGAGTGAAATGGGGCGGTTCCCACCGGTGGATAAGTCTGCCCTTCGGCTTCGTTCTCCAGCCGTCCGAATTGGCCAAGTATGCGATGATCATCTTTATTGCGCATTCCCTGGCAAAGAAAGGGGACAACGTAAAGAATTTCTCCCTCGGCCTTCTCCCGCACCTTCTCGTCATCGGGATCGTCGTCAGCCTGGTCCTTCTTCAGCCCGATTTCGGCACCGCGGTTATCATTACCACGGTCGGCTCACTGATGCTCTTTGTGGCCGGCGTACGGCTTCAGCATCTGCTGGGCGGCGCGATTCTCTGTTTGCCCTTTCTTTTTCAGATAGGGATCAGCGCGCAGTATCGCCTTACCAGACTCAAAACCTTTCTCGATCCCTGGGCCGACCCATTCAATACGGGTTTTCAGGTTGTACAAAGTCTCGTGGCCTTTGGTTGCGGAGGCGTCTGGGGAGTGGGCGTGGGCAAGGGCATCCAGAAGCTCTTCTATCTTCCCCAGCCGCACACGGACTTCATCTTCTCGGTGGTGGGCGAGGAGCTCGGATTATTCGGAGTGACCCTGCTGATATTTCTCTTCTACGTGCTGATCTGCCGGGGTCTTGTCATATCGATCAAAACGAAGGACATGTTTCAAAAACTGCTGGCATTCGGGATCACTTCTCTTGTCGGACTCCAGGCCATCGTAAACATGGCCGTTGCAATGGGCTTACTACCGACCAAAGGACTGCCCTTGCCCCTCGTCTCTCTGGGTGGCACCTCGATGATCGTCAACCTGGCGGGACTGGGCATCCTCATGGCTGTGGCGAGGTCAGCGGAGAGTTCGGGGGAGGAGGTGACGCGATGAGGCTGGTTATTGCAGGCGGAGGAACCGGGGGCCATCTCTTCCCGGCCCTGGCAATAGCGCAGGCGGCCAGAGCGGAAGACCCCGACGGCAGCATTCTCTTCGTGGGAACGCGCAACGGGATCGAGGCCCGAATCATACCGCAAACGGAATTCCCTATTCGCTACATCCTTGCCAGGGGAATGAGGGGAACGGGCCTTATGAACATGCTTCGGGCGACATCAGAGGTCCCCCGGGGAATCATGCAGTCGATCTCGATCCTTCGAGCGTTCAAGCCGGATCAGGTCCTGGGTGTCGGCGGATATGCGTCCGGCCCCACCCTGGCCGCGCGGATTTTCACGTCCTGGGAGCATACCGAGCCCGAGCCTCCCGCACACAAGACCATTGTGGCAGGCAATCCCATCCGAGGAGATCTTCTGAAAAATCTTCCGCCGCGGAACGAGCGGACAAAGTTTCATCTCTTGATTTTTGGAGGTTCTCAGGGCGCGAGGAGCCTTAACCAGGCCCTCATGGAAAACCTCGACAAGCTCGCGCGGTCGCCTGAACAGATCGCCATAATCCACCAGGTCGGACTCCGTGCGGCCGAAGACGTACGAAAAACCTATGAAAAAGCCGGCTTCGAGGCTGACGTGCGGGAATTCATCGACAACATGGGGGAAGCGTATCACTGGGCTGACCTCGTAGTCTGCCGGGGCGGCGCAAGTTCGCTGGCCGAGCTCACGGCCCTGGGCAAGCCCGCGGTTATTGTGCCCTACCCCTACGCGATTGGAAATCACCAGGCCAAGAACGCGTCGATGCTTGAATCCAGGGGCGCGGTCAGGGTGGTGGACGAGGGGAAGCTCCGGAACGGAACCCTGGCCGGAGAAGTACGCAATCTGCTCGACAACCCTGACGTGCTCAAAACAATGGCGGAAAACTCCCGTAAAGCGGGCCGGCCCGATGCCGCGAGCGCCATCGTCAGGGAGCTGCTGAAGCCGAAAAGGAGCACCGCGTGATCGGAACCCTCTTCAAAAGGGTGAGAGACGTTCACTTCGTCGGTATCGGCGGAGTGGGGATGAGCGGAATCGCGGAGATTCTCCTCGCCCTCGGGTTTCGTGTCAGCGGCTCCGATCTGAGAGGCTCTTCAACGACGCAACGACTTCAAGAAATGGGGGCGCGGATCTGGAACGGTCATGACCGGGATCACCTGGACCGCGCGGAGGTGGTCGTCTTCTCTTCCGCGGTGCCCGAGGACAATCCTGAGCTTGTCGCGGCTCGAGACCGTCACATCCCGGTGATAACGAGAGCCGAGATGCTGGCGGAGCTCATGCGTATGCAGACCTCCATTGCCGTAGCCGGGATGCACGGCAAGACAACGACGACTTCCATGATCGCGTCGGTTCTCTCCAACGCGGGGTTGGATCCGACGGTCGTGATCGGGGGAAAGCTCGATGCCCTGGGAGGCGGGGCACGGTTGGGACAGGGTGACCTGCTTGTGGCCGAGGCGGACGAATCGGATCGGTCCTTTCTCAAGCTCTATCCGACTATTGCCCTTGTCACCAACCTCGACCGCGAGCATCTCGACTGTTACTCGTCTATGGAAGAGATACGGGATGCGTTCCTCGAATTCATCAATCGGCTCCCTTTTTACGGCTACGCGGTGATCTGCCTGGACGACCCCGAGATCCAGAAGATTATTCCTTCGATAGAAAAGCGCTTCATGACCTACGGCCTCAGTTCCCAGTCATTCATTCGCGGCCGCAAGCTCCGGTTCGAGCGGGGACAATCCTTTTTCAGCGTGTACCGCGAGGATCGGCTGCTCGGCGACCTGAGGCTTCCCATGCCGGGTGTCCACAACGTGCTCGACGCCCTGGCCGCGGTAGCCGCGGCGGACATCTTCGAGGTGCCCTTTGAGACCACGAGGGCAACACTGGATTCATTCCCGGGAGTCCAGCGGCGTTTTACCTTCCGAGGAAGAGCCGCGGGAGTGACGGTGATCGACGACTACGGTCACCATCCTACGGAGATCAAAGCCGTGCTCAAGGCCGCCAAACAGATCGGAGAACGACGCATCGCCGTTCTTTTCCAGCCTCACCGGTACACGCGAACCCAGGCGCTCTTCGAGGAGTTTCTCACCGCATTTTTCGACGCGGATCTCCTCTATGTGATGGACGTGTACCCCGCGAGTGAAGCACCCATCGACGGCATTACGGGAGAGGCGCTCTGTGACGGGATACGAAGCCGAGGCCACAAGGCTGTGAAGTTCCTTGCCAACAGGGAGTCGGCACCGGTTGAAGTCTGCTGCGATCTTGAAGCAGGGGATATGCTCATCACGCTCGGCGCGGGTGACGTTACCCATCTCGGCAGGCCTATCCTCGAGGAGCTGCGCAGCAGGGAGGAGAACGCGCCTCTGAAACGCTTCACTTCCTTCAGGATCGGCGGACCCGCGGACCTGGTCGTTGAGCCCACGAGCCCGTCAGAGCTCGCCTCACTCCACCGGTACCTCACGGAAGGGAGTATCCCGTACGTGCTCCTTGGCTCGGGAACGAACGTGCTCTTTCATGACAAGGGCTTTCGCGGCGTGGTGGTGCGGCTGACTTCGATAGGCGGCTTTTCTGTCGAGGAAAACGGGTCGGATCACGCTCGCGTCACCGTTGCCGCGGGAGTGCCTCTGCCCCTGGTGGTGAGTCGGACGGCTCGGGCGGGATGGACCGGAATTGAGCCGTTGTGGGGCATACCGGGATCGTTTGGCGGCGCGGTGGTCACCAACGCGGGCGCGGGTGGTGTTTCAATTGGAGAGACACTCCAGGAGGTAAAGCTCCTGACCCGTGCCAATGAGCCGGTCACCCTTGGGAAAGACGCGCTGCACTTCGGGTACCGGTCGACGCTCCTTCCGCATGGAGCAATTGTTCTAGAAGGAACATTGAGGCTTGGTCGAGCCGATCGTTCTTCAACCGAGACTCGGCTCGATAATGCGCGAGTGATGCGCCGTTCGAGTCAGCCATGGGATCGGCCCAGTGCAGGGTGTATCTTCAAGAACCCTCATCCGGACAATCCCGCAGGAGCGCTTATTGATCGGCTCGGTTTCAAGGGAGCTCGGGTAGGGGACGCGCAGGTCGAGGGGCGGCTTCCGCGGCTGATGTGCTGGAATTGATCGAGCAAATCAAAAGTAGGGTACGATCGGAAGAAGGGATCGAGCTCGAGCTGGAGATCTGCGTGATGGGAGAGGAGGGGACCCATGTTTAGAAAGCATCGCCTTCCTGCAACGCGCAGGGTAAAGCGTCCCCCCCGGCGGGCTGAATCCGCGGCAAACCGCAAGCGGAACCGGATGATCCTCAAATCCCTTCTGATAGGGGTGGGCGGTATTGACGCGGTGCTGGTCCTGTTGCTCCTCTATCTGGTCTTTCTCCACATGCCCTATTTCAATCTTCAACAGGTGGACGTAACGGGCAACCACCATCTTTCCCGGGAAGAGGTCATCGAGGCTTCAGAGCTGGAGCAAGGTATGAACCTCCTCACCGTTAATCTTGGGAGAATCGCGGAGCAACTGAAACGGCACCCGTGGATCCGCTCCGCTTCCGTGTACCGGCGATTCCCCGGTCGCATCCTTATTGAGATCCGGGAGCGAACCCCTCGGGCGATTCTTGCCGCGGGAAAGCTCTATTATGTTGACGAGCAGGCTGAATTCTTCACGAGACTCTTCCCGGGCGATCCAGTGCACTATCCTCTGTTCACCGGGGTCAGGCCGAGGGAATTGGCGTCACATGGTCCTGAGGTCCGGGAGTTGATGAGAAAGGGGCTGAGTCTTCTGGATCTGCTGGAGCGGCGGGGATCCGGCCTGAACCGGGCTCTCATTTCCGAGGTTCGTATAAATATCGACGAGGGATTGACTCTGTTCACCACCTCCGGCCGGGCCGTCGTGCTCGGCAAGAGCAACTTTGATCGGAAAATCGAACGATACCGGCGATTGAAAAGATTCTTGACCCAACGGAGAGAATGGAATAACGCCCGTATCATCGATCTCGACTTCGAGGATCGCGCCCTTGTTCGCTCGGGCGGGGCACGCCTCCAGGGGTAGGAATATGTCACGAAGCGAGAACACCGTCGTCGGCCTTGACGTGGGCACCACAAAGATCTGCACCATCATAGGAGAGGTCAACGAGGACGCCATGGTAGACATCATCGGGGTGGGATCGGCTCCATCCCGTGGTTTGCGTAGAGGAGTGGTGGTCAATATCGACCACACCGTCTCGAGCATCAGGAAGGCTGTAGAGGACGCGGAACTGATGGCCGGTGTCCAGGCCGAGACCGTCTTTGCAGGGATCTCGGGGGGTCACATCAAGGGGATCAATTCCCACGGCGTCATTGCCATAAAGAACCGGGAAGTCACGCCGGTTGATGTGGATCGGGTAATCGACGCGGCCCGCGCGGTGGCCATACCCATGGACCGAGAGGTCATCCACATCGTGCCCCAGGAGTTCATGGTAGACGACCAGGAGGGAATCAAGGAACCTATCGGCATGGCCGGGGTTCGCCTGGAGGCCAAGGTCCATATCGTTACGGGCGCGGTTTCCGCGGCCCAGAATATTGTCCGGTGCGCACATCGGAGCGGACTCAGGGTTGAGGATATGGTGCTTCAGCAAATGGCCTGTGCCGAAGCGGTGCTCTCTCCGGACGAAAAAGAGCTTGGAGTCGCGGTCGTGGACATCGGAGGCGGAACCACCGATCTGGCCGTGTTCGCGGAAGGCTCCATCTTGCATACGTCGGTCATTGCTGTGGGTGGCGACCAGTTGACCAATGACATAGCGGTGGGCCTCAGAACGCCCATGGCCGAGGCGGAAAAAATCAAGAAAAGATTCGGCTGTGCCCTCGGATCTCTGGTCAGGGGGGAGGAAACCATTCCCGTTCCCGGGGTGGGGGGCCGTCAACCGCGTATGCTCTCCCGGTCGGTTCTTGCGGACATCGCGGAGCCCCGGCTCGAGGAGATCCTGGGCCTGGTACGCCGCGAATTGGAGAAGTATAATCTCATGGAGTTCGTGGCCTCAGGCATGGTTCTCACAGGGGGAAGCGTTGCCATCGAAGGGATCTCCGAACTGGCCGAACAGATCTTCGACATGCCCGTGCGCCTCGGCTATCCCATCGGCATCAGCGGGCTGGTCGATGTTGTCAATTCGCCTGTGTATGCCACCGGTGTCGGATTGGTTCTGTGGGGAGCTCGCAACCGGAACGTGGACTTGTTGTCACCGTACCACAATGCCGGGATGTTGAATCGTGTGGTGGACAGAATGAGGCAATGGTTTGTCGAAGCGTTTTGATCCATGACCGATTGTCACGAACCGTTGGGTTTTTTGGTTACGGCTCGCCTCCGGTTCAGGTCGAGCCTGAGGGACTGCACCTGCATATGAGGGATTTGGTGTTCTCGAGGCCCTGGTGAACAGTACGCGGCAGGATCTCTCCACGAGACAATCCGCCGCGCGGGTTTGACCGGGCTGGGACTTTGTTAGAGGAGGTCGGCTCATGCTTGACTTTGAAGTGGAATCTGATCGCAATGCTGTGATTCGCGTAATAGGTGTCGGCGGTGGAGGCGGAAATGCGGTGAACAACATGATCAGGTCGGGTCTGAATGGAGTGGAGTTCATCACGGTCAATACTGACACCCAGGCCCTTCAGAACAATTTGGCGGGACTGAAGCTCCAGATCGGCGGCCAACAGACCAAAGGGCTCGGGGCCGGCTCCGATCCCGAGGTGGGGAGAATCGCCGCCAACGAGGATTATGACAACATACGGGATTCCCTGGAAGGCTCCGACCTGGTCTTCATCACCGCGGGTCTCGGCGGTGGAACGGGCACCGGCGCGGCACCCATAATTGCGCGTATCGCTCGCCAGGAAGTGGGAGCACTCACGGTCGCGGTGGTTACCAAGCCGTTCCTTTTCGAGGGCAAGAGGAGAATGCGCAAGGCCGAAGAGGGAATCCAACAACTTCGGCGAGAGCTCGACACGCTCATCATTATCCCGAATCAGAAGCTCCTTTCATTGAAGAAGGATATCTCCTTCCTCGATGCCTTTCGAAAGGCCGACGATGTCCTCCTGCGAGGCGTCAGAGGTATAGCAGATCTCGTCACCGTGAACGGGCTCATCAATCTCGACTTCGCCGACGTCAAGACCATCATGCACGAAAAGGGCGTGGCCCTCATGGGAACCGGCTCCGCAATCGGCGAAGGACGGGTCGAAGAAGCCACGCGGATGGCGATCAACAGCCCGCTGCTCGAGGACATCTCCATATCCGGAGCGCGCGGCGTGCTGATCAACATCACGGGGTCCTCCACCATGGGCCTGGCGGAAATTAACGATTCGGTCTCCATCATCCAAAATGAGGCTCATGAAGAGGCCAACATCATCTTCGGTGCCGTCATCGACGAAGAGATGGGAGAAGCCGTTAACGTGACCGTTATCGCCACCGGCTTCAACAGGCAGGAGGACGTCGAGCCGCTCGACGAGCAGAAGCAGCCTTCCGGCCGTTCCGTGTCCCTGCCGTCGGAGCAACGTGAAGGGGACGAGCCCGCTGCCTGGACCTACCAGCCGACCGAACCGCCGCGGGACATGCAGGTTCCCGCGTTCATCCGTCGGAGCTGGAGGGAGAAAAACAGCCGCCATCTCAGCGTCGTTGACGATTACGCCGCGGAGAACGAAGAAGACCTCGACATCCCCACATTCCTGCGCAAGCAGGCGGAGTGAACCGGGAGCTGATGGCTGGAACCGGGGAAGAGGGAACGATCCGCAAACCACGCGGATCGTCCCTCCCCGTCGCTCTGGTCTACCCGAATGCCTATCGACTGGGGATGGCCAATCTCGGGTTTCAGTTCCTCTATGGATATTTGAACCAACACCCCCTCCTCTCCGCGGAACGATTCTTTTTTCCCGACTATGGTTCGGGCGAAAAATGGCAGAGAGGAGCCCCTCGTTCCGAAGAATCGAATCGGCCGCTCACCGACTTCCCCGTCATTGCTTTCAGCATTGCCTTTGAAAACGACTACCCCGCGATTCCCGGTGCGCTTGTCGCGGCAGGAATTCCTCCGCTCCAGAAGGATCGACGAGCCTCACACCCTCTCGTGATGGCAGGCGGAGTGGCCGTGTCGCTCAATCCGGAGCCGTTGGCTCCGTTCCTCGACCTCGTGTTCATCGGCGAAGTAACGGCCGAGCCCCGCGGTGAGCTTGACGAGCTCTGGTCGTTACTCGTTGAAGCGCTCCGCATGCCGCGGGTGAATCTTGATGATCGGACAGCATTCGTGGCCCGTTTCAGTGAAGCGCAATCGGTGTACGTGCCCTCCGCGTATCATTTTGAGTTCGGGGAGCGCGGCTTGATAACGGCTGTTCATCCTCGGCCGGGATTTCCTTCCCGCGTACGCGCGGGCAAGCGACGATCCAGAACCGCGCCCGTTCCTGTGTCAGTGCTTTTCTCGCCTACCGCGGAATTCGGCCGGAGCCTGCTGGTCGAGACCAACCGTGGATGCGGAAGAGGCTGCCGATTCTGCGCCGCGGGATGGATACACATGCCCGTGAGACACGCATTGTTCAACCGTTTCCGCAAAGATGTGGAGGACGCGATCCGGCAGGGTCGGCAAATCGGGCTCATTGGATCCGATCTCGCCGGCCATCCCGAGCTGGAATCTATTCTCGAGACGATCGTGGACCAGGGTGGGACCTTCTCCCTCTCTTCCATCAGGCCGGAGGGCCTCAGCCCTCGGGTGATCGAACTGCTGGCCCGCACCGGCCAGAAAACAGCCACGTTGGCCCCGGAGGTGGCTTCGCCGCGCGCCAAGAAAGTGATCGGAAAGGAAATCCCGTCCGAGGCGTTCTACGAACTGGTGGAAAAATTGGTGGCCGCGGGGATTCCGAATATCCGATTCTACTTCATGATCGGAATTCCGACCGAGACCGATGAGGATGTCGATCAACTCGTGGATTTTGTCCTCGAGAGCAAGAAGATCTTCGTGGAAGCATCCCGGCCGTTGGGGAGGATCGGGCGTTTGGGGGTACAGATAAACCCGTTCATACCCAAACCCTGGACTCCCTTTCAGTGGGCGGGCATGGCTCCGCGAACGATTCTCGAGGAGCGCATCCGAATGATCCGGGGACGCCTCGCCAGGGAACCCAACGTGGTGCTGCGCGTCGAATCACCCCGGTTGGCCGCGTTTCAAGCTGTCCTTTCCAGGGGCGACCGGAGGCTTGGGCCGGCCATTCTTCGAATAGCTCAGCAGCAGGGCCGCTGGGCCGGCGTATTCAAACGGGAGAAGATCGATCCGTCGTTCTACGCGCTTCGGGAACGAGGTTCCGAGGAGATCCTCCCGTGGGACGTCATCGATCATGGAATCTCGAAGCAGCATTTGCGAAACGTGTACGAACGTGCCCTGGCTTCCGGGAACGAGGGTCCATGACCACGTGCACATTGTCACGCGCGGAAAGGATCGTCACGCCCGCTTCTTCTCAAGGACTTTCGTCTGCACGTCAGCCGCCGGCATCGAGAGAGTCAACATAGTGCTGCCAGGATGAAATGTCCTGCCACACTGTGCAGAGTTCTTCGCATAGCATCCCCTGTCGGTACCCTGATTCAAGAATACCTTTGTGCCCGGAGAGTGATCTCGCGAGAAGGGGTCCAGGCAGACCCCCACCCTTCCCGCAAGGGATGACGCGACAGCCATCCCTCTGATCGGGATTGAGCGGCGCTCCGTTGTTTTTTCGCCACATACGTGGTACCAGAAGTGCTGACTCACAATCAGCCCTTCTCTCGTCTCACCGCTCACACGAGGATGGTTAGGATGAAAAACGGCCTACTCATGGTCTACACAGGAAACGGCAAGGGCAAGACCACAGCTGCGCTGGGGCAGGTTTTTCGAGCTCTCGGACACGGTATGAAGGTCTGTGTCATCCAATTCATCAAGGGTTCCTGGAAATACGGGGAACTGGCTTCCGCGGAACGGTTCTCCGATCTTCTGGAAGTTCATGTTCGGGGTCGCGGCTTCACGTGGCAATCCGAAGACCTGCAGAAAGACATTGAGGTGGCTCGAGAAGCTTGGAAATTCGCTCAGGAAATAATCAATTCGGGAAAATTCGATCTGGTGGTTCTGGATGAACTCACCTATCTCATGAAATATGAGATGATTGACGCGGAGGAAGCGGTTGCTTTTCTGGCAGCCCGCCCCCCGCATCTCCATGTTGTCGTAACGGGGCGGGACGCGCCTCAGTCCCTGATGGATGCGGCGGATCTTGTCACGGAGATGCTTCCGGACCGCACAGCACAGGGGAAACGATCGCGTTGGATTGACGGAAACGGAGAACCGCATACCTCAGGCGATTGTTCATTGGTGCGATGATTCGGGCGCGGGTGTACGAGTTTCACATCATGCCGTAACCGCGGTTTGAGAAGGTGATGCTGAACGGATGAAAGCAGATGGGCCTCTCAGTGATGAGGAACTCGCCAAGAGGGCCGCAGAAGGGTCTGAGGCTCATTTCAATGCTCTGGTTGATCGATATACCCCCCTTGTGTACCGGACCGCGCTCGGCATCACAGGCGCGGCTGAGGAAGCGGAAGAAATAGTTCAGGAAACCTTTATTAAGCTCTTCAGGAACCTTGACCGTTTCTCGCCTGAAAAGGCCAGCTTCAAAACCTGGTTGCTCACCATCACGCGGAATCAGAGCATCAACTCGCTCAATTCCCTGAAAAGAAAAGCTGCCCGATTCTTCAGTGAAGCGCGGGTCGACGAATACGGACCGGCGACCGAAGGTGATTTCCCTTTGTCGAGCCAGCGGGATGCCGAATCGGTCATGACGGTTAAACAGGAGTACGCCCGGGTGGAAAAAGCCCTGAAGCATCTTCCGGAGAGACAACGGACGGCCTTGCGCCTGAGGTCCATAGAGAATTTGAGTTATGGTGAAATCGCCCACATCATGAAAACCTCGACCTCGTCGGTGGAATCCCTCATTTTTCGCGCTCGGCGTAGGCTCTTGGAACTGTTGGAAGATTAGCTGTCTTTTTTCGCGAGATTTTTGCAGGGACAGAGTATAAGTATATGGAGAGCAAGACTATGGATTGCCGAGATTGCCAGCAAAGAATCTCAATGCTTGTGGACGGAGAGCTCAGTGAAGTGTCCACCCAAGAGGTGACGCGGCACATCGCTGCTTGCCCCGACTGTCGGCGCGTCTATGAGCGCATGAGTCACGTCAATGACGTGATGCGGTCTTTTGCCGACCTCGCCCCGAGCTCCGCTTTGGCTGAAAGGGTCAAGGCGCGGATCGCGGACGAGCGCAAGCGCGGCGACGAAACGGCGTTTCTCCCTGTCTGGGGTAGAGTCTCTCTGGCAGCCATGCTCATCCTACTCGCAGTGGGCGTGGGAAATCTCGCGGGTCGCTCCATGAACGAAATGCTGACGGCGGACCATTCGGAGCACGTCCTGGAATTGATCGCGCCCTCGCAGGGCCAGTCCTTCTCGGATGCGCTCATCACTCTAGGCACTGAGGAGAACACCCGATGAAAAAGATGATATTCACCGGTGTTCTGGTCTTTTCCCTCGCCCTCAATGCAGCGGTGTTCGGCACTCTTGCGTGGAATCAGTGGTTTCAGGAAGGCGTGCTTGCGTTGCCGAGCGCAGAGCAGTCGACTACTCTCACCGCCCCCGAATTACGGGAAATCAGAAGCAATTGGCCGGAGAGGGGGCTGAATCGAATGAGGGAAACCAGGGAGAGAATTCTCGAAAAGAAACGCGAGATCATCGATCTCATCGCGAAAAATCCGGGGAATCCACGCGTCGTGGAAAGACCCTTGTCAGAATTGATTTCTCTTCGAGCGCAGCAGGAGCGGGATGCTGTGGCCAGAATAAACAAGCTCGCCGCGACCATGCCAGCAGAGCAGAGGGACTCATTCCTCCGCGTCATCAGAGATCGGACCTGCATGGGGCCCGGCATGGGACGCGGTATGGGGCCCGGGATGGGACGCGGCATGGGTATGGGCATGGGCATGGGTCGTCACATGAGGGGACCCGGTTCCGGAAGGCGATGGATGCGAGGTCAGTGAAATTTTCAGATTGTTTCGCGGGTTTTTTCCCGTCGCACGGTAAAACATAACAGGTAGGAAAAAAATCGTGCAAAAGGAGATCATCACATGAGTGGGACAAAGGTTATGGTTACCGTGGTGTCCGTACTGTTTTTGGCAGTGGCCGCGACCGCGTATGCAGGCCCTGGCTGGGGCTGCGGAGGCGGATGGGGTGGCGGAGGGTTCGGCCCGGGACCGAATCGCGCCAACTTGACCCCTGACCAACAGAAAAAGGCTGACGCCCTCCGGCTGGATTTTTTCAAGAAAACAGAGCCACTCCGCTCGGAGATGTTCCAAAAGAGGCTCGAACTGAGGGAGCTCCTGACTAAGGACAATCCTGACGAACAGGCCGTGCAAAAGAAGAGAGAAGAAATCTGGGCGCTGCAGGATAAAATGGTCACCGCGCGACGGGCTATGGGAACCAAGATGAGAGGCCTGCTCACGCCGGAACAGAGGACGAAAATCGGTCCCTTGGGTCCGGGTGGCTTCGGCCGAGGCGGATGTTGGGCCGCCGGCTACGGCAGAGGAGGCCGAGGCTGGGGAGGATGTCCCGGCCCTTACCGCAATTTCTAATCAACCCACGCATTCTTTGATGGTACGAACAGCCCCTCCGATCGAGGGGCTGTTCCTTTTTCCGGTATCTGGTTGAAAGAGATGGCGGGGGGAGGTGTTTTGCCGCGCGCCCAGCATACGCGCGGACAAGATGGTTGAAGATCAAGTCCTACTGAGATTCGATCGTATGCATCATCAGGCTCACCGCTTCTCCGAGGGTTTCCGCGTCAAACGCGAACTCCGCGCCCGCAGCCGCAAAGAGATCGGGTACGGGAGCCGTCCCACCCAAAGCCAGCGCGCTGCGGTAAGCGGCCACTGCACCGGCCTGATCTTTGAGAGCATTCGCCCAGATTTGAGCTGCCCCCAGTTGTGCAAGGCCGTATTCAACGTAGTACAGGGGAGCCACGAGGATATGCAGTTTGGTTTGCCACCCGTTTCGTAATTCACGCTCGAGTCCGGTCCAATCGATCCAGGTTATGAATCGATTCCACAGGCGGGCCCACTGTTCATCACAGGATTCAGGATCGACGGATTCCGAGGGATGCTCGTAGACCCACTGCTGAAAAGCGTCCACAACCGCCATGTACGGCCAGAAACGGATGCCCCATTCGAGGTGTTCGATGACGGCTCGAGCCGCGTCAGCCTGCTCGTAAAAACCTCCCTGATCTTTGGCGAGATACGGTGAAGCCAACAACTCCATGGCCATGGAGGCCACTTCGGAGAACTCCATACCCACCTGACGTTGCTGATAGTACGGCAGATAACTCTTTTCGAACGTGTGGAACGAGTGGCCGGCTTCATGCAGCAGGGTCTGCACATCAACGTGGATGCCTACCGCGTTCATGAAAATAAATGGCCGTTTGACCGCCGCGAAGTCGAAGCTGGGAGACTTTATCGAAAGGGGTCAAGGCCCCCCTGCCGAGCGGATCCACTTCCGTGTCCCAGGGGCGCAGCGATTCCACCCCGAGCATAGCACGACGTTTCTCGGCTATCCGTTGGGCCGCGGGAACGACCACTTCCTCAATCGCCCGGTGAAACTTCGTACAGTCATCAGGGGTGTAATCAAAACGGTGGAGCTCCTTCCAACGGAACGAACGATAGTCGTCGTATCCCGCGTGAACGGCCATTCGACCCCTCAGATCCATGAACCGACGCCATAAATCGGCTATCGCCTCCCGGTCATCCAGTTGACGTTGCGAAGCCAGACGCCAGGCCTTTTCCCGCAAGCTTCGTTCCGGTTTCTGGTACACCGGCCGCAGTTGAACCACGGTGACCTCTTTCCCATCCCACTGGACTGTCTGGGCTCCGACTATTTTGTCGTATTCGAGGCAAAGCTTTTGCTCGTCGGTTTTCAACGGGAGGTTCTCTTCCCTGAACAATTCCGCGTCCGTGCGCATTTTGAGGACCGGAATCTCCATGCCGTGCGGTATGTGGCTCTGGTCCACGAGCTTTTGCCTGAGTCGTTGTTCCTGCTCCTCCGCGTTCGGGTAAATTTCCTCGAGAAATGCGTGGTATCGTTTTTCAGCTTCCTCATCCGCGGTGTTGATCGATGTGGCAACATAAAGACGACTGTGCGTCTCATCCACCAGTTCGCTCAAACGGGTCCAATCCGCCAGAAACCTCTCTATCCCGCTTGTGCGGACATTGCGGGTCGCGAGGTCTAGATAGTACGGCTCAAATTGGGCCCAGGACCAATCCAGCATGCCCCGGGCATTCACGGGAAGAGAATCGAACATTGAACCCTCCTCTGAGACCGGTAATAATCACAATAATATTCCGGCATGAACGTTTTTGCAAAACGTCCCTCCCATGTGACCCGGCGTCTCTGCGTCAACTGCATGAAGGAACCGTAATCGTAATAGGAATTTGACATTGGAATCAGTGGAAAATACAATAGTGACTCGACAAATCCATCAACAGCCAGGGCGAGTTTCCTCATGTCAGGAAAGTTTGGCCGCAAAGAGTTTCTGGAAGTGCTCTTCGAAGACTACTTCGAGAATCACGATGGATTTGTAATGGTGAAAATCATCAGGCGCCTTGACCGTCGGGTCAGCACTCGGTACTTCCCCGGAATTGAAGTGTTGGAACGGCAGCAGTATGGGGAGGATGAAAACGTCTTCTTCGGGGTGGGGCCCCGGGAAACCATGCAGCCGGGACCGAAACATATTAAATATTTGACCGCGTTGTGGGCGGGGATGGATTTCGGTCCGGAAGGCCATTCCGGTCGTGCCTCCTACTTCAAGGTGCTTCCTCTTGCGGCCCTGGCAATCAGGCGCTTTCCCCTGCCGCCATCGGTCATCGTGGAATCGGGATGGGGGGTGCATCTTTACTGGCTGCTCAAGAAACCTATGAAGGTCACCAACGTCGCTCGGGTCGAGCGGGTTCTCCGCTCTCTCAATAATTACTTCCATTGCCAGGGGGGGTCGTCGATCGGCTCGACTCTCAGGCTCCCTGATACAACGAACTGCAAGATGCCGAGCGAGTCGACGGACTGCAAGCTGAAGTATATTAACGATCGATTTCGCTACGGTATTGAAGAGTTTGAAAAGCTGGACAAGAGATTTCTCGAGCCGTCCAGGACCTCTCAAGCCATTCAGACCATTCGGACCACTACCCTTATCGACGCGCCTCCCGTGGATGACGTTTTCGCCTCCAATGAGCCGATGACAGCGGTCCTGGAACAGTCTGTGGATGTGCTCGATGAATTTTCCACCGATGAATTGGCTGACCTCGTCGCGGAACGGGTCTTTAAGCGTCTCAGAAACGAGCTCGTCGACGAGATTGTGAACAAGCTGATCGAACGCCTGAGCAATCCACAAGGGCCGTAATCCGAGCTTTCCGGCACGCGATCCCACCTTAGCATCCCCTCGACCGGTGCGCGTATTCCTTCCCCGACCATCTTCGGGTTAGACAACCATCCGTGGCTTATGGGAGAATAAAAAAGTGTGGTGGGATAGAACCGTGCGAGACCGGAGCCAAGCGCCTCGGACATCCTTCGGGATTCCGTCGATTCTTTGAGGCAAGGTCGCCCATGCATCCCGAATCGTGACCGATGTTGTTACTCGTGTCCCAGCGGGCAACTTGAATGAACGATTATTCCCCATATTTGAATTGGATCGACTCCCGGTTCGGTCGGTGCGTTGATCTCCTGACCACGTGGGCGAACGTTAATTCCGGCACCTATAACCTTTCCGGGCTCGAGAAGATGTGTTCCATGCTCGAAAAGGAGGTCGGTGCGCTTGGCGGGGAAACACGGACGATCGAGCTTGAGCCCCAGGAAGTAGTGGACCGGCGAGGCGAAATGGTCCAAATCCCTCTTGGCAAAGCTCTCCTGGTGAGGAAACTTCCGGCCGCGGATCTCAGGGTATTCTTCTGCGTACACATGGACACCGTGTACGATCTGGAGCATCCTTTTCAGAAATGTCACCGTGTCCATGAGAACGAGCTCAAAGGACCCGGCGTCGCGGATGCCAAAGGCGGGCTCCTCGTGATGCTCACGGCGGTGCAGGCTTTTGAGCGTAGCCCGTGGGCAGCCAACCTTGGATGGGACATCCTGATTAATCCTGATGAGGAAGTAGGCTCACCCGGCTCAGCTCCCCTGCTCGAGGAGGCTGCCCGTAACAATCACCTGGGACTCGTTTACGAGCCCGCACAGGCCGGTGGGCGTCTCGTGAGCACGCGTAAAGGATCGGGAAATTTTGCCGTGGTGATCCGGGGGCGCGCGGCCCATGCAGGCCGGTCTCCGGATCTGGGCAGAAATGCGATTGACGCGCTGGCTGAATTTATCGTGGAATTGAATACCTTTGCTGACACAAAAAAAGGCATAGCGCTGAATGTGGGAGCCATCACAGGAGGGGGAGCGGTGAATGTGGTGCCTGATCTCGCGCTGTGCCGTTTCAATGTACGGGTGACGAGCCGCAGCGACCAGAAAAGCTTTGAGGAGAAGTTGAGCTCGCTGGTGGCGAAAATCAACGCGCGGGACGGGATCTCGGTGGAAGTCCACGGGAATTTCGCGCGCCCTCCCAAACCTCTCGAAGGCAAAAGCCTCGAGCTCGCCACACATATTGAAGTATGCGGTCGCGAATTGGGCATGCCCGTAACCTGGATTTCCACCGGCGGCGTCTGTGACGGGAACAATCTCTATTCAGCAGGGCTCCCCACCATTGACAGCTTAGGGGTCACGGGCGGTAATCTTCATAGTATCGATGAGTACGTGGTGCTGGACAGTCTGACCGAACGCGCGCGATTGACCGCACTGCTGCTTATGAAGCTCGCGTCCGGTGAAATCCAATGGCAGAGCGGGTAGCTCATTGGAAGGTGGGCGGGGCATCGATCGTAGCTTCTTGGCGCTGTCAGCGGCAGCGTTTTTTCCGGGCCTCTTTCGGCGAGGTTCAAGAGATAGATCACCGATTGGCAAAGCATGGTGCATTGACATGAAAAAACTTGTCTCGAATTCCTTTGCTGCGGATCCTCGAGTAATCGAGGCAAAACACCTTCTTCTCGAGACCCTTCGAGAGTATCAGCATCAGATTACCGGCATCCGAGCCGCGGATCCTGACGCGCAGAAGTCGTACGCGGAGATCATCGGAGAGTACGGTGAGCTCCGCGGAGGCGCCCTGTTTTTTCCCTATTTGGGGAGCGGGATCGGGAGGGGTCCGCTGGTCGAGCTTGCGGACGGCAGTGTGAAATATGACTTTATTTCGGGCATAGGAGTCCACCATTGGGGACATTCCCACCCCGCCATCGTGGAAGCATGTTTGGACGCGGCCTTGAGGGATACTGTCATGGAGGGGAACCTCCAACAGAATGTGGAGAATGTTGAGCTCGTGCGCTTCCTCCTCACCGCCGCGAATGCCAAGGGCGCCAGGCTGAAGCATTGCTTCCTGTCGAGCAGCGGAGCGATCGCGAACGAAAACGCGTTGAAAGTCCTCCTTCAAAAGAGAACGCCGGCCAACAGAATACCCTGGCGCTGTCGAGTATCACCGACAAGCCCGCATACCGGGTGGGGTTGCCTCAGTTCATGTCGGTTGACTATGTGCCTTTTCTCGATCCAAACCGGCCTGACGAGAGCACCAGGATTTCCGTCGAGCATCTCAGGAGACATCTTGCCCGATACCCGGATGGGCACGCGGCCATGTCGTTCGAGCTGGTCCTGGGTGAAGGAGGTTTTCATCCGGGCCGCCGGGATTTCTTCAGAGCGCTGATGGAGGTAGCCAAGGAATACGGTGTTCCCGTAATGGTGGATGAAATTCAGACCTTCGGCCGTACCCCGGAGCTCTTCGCATATCAGTATTTCGGGCTCGATGAGTTCGTGGACGTGGTTACCGTCGGCAAGCTGCTCCAGGTGTGCGCTACCCTGTTTCGTGAGGATTTCAAACCGGGACCGGGCCTGCTCAGTCAGACCTTCACGTCGAGCGCGGCCGCGATTCATGCGGCTCGAACAATCGTGACCGAACTGATGGAAGGGGACCACTTCGGCCCTGACGGCAAGATCGCCAGGCTGCACGACCATTTCGAGAAACGTCTCGGGGAGATGGCGGAGCGCCACCCGGGACTGATCGAGGGGCCTTTCGGGATCGGCGCGATGATCGCGTTCACTCCACTCGGCGGCGCCGCGGACAAAGTGAAAGAATTCGTTCACGCCTTGTTCGAAGAGGGCGTGATAAGTTTTTATTGCGGCTCCGACCCGACGCGGGCGCGTTTTCTCGTACCGGTCGCCGCGATCACCGTTGAAGAGATCGACCACGTCCTGGCTATTGTTGAAAAAACCCTTTTGCAAGTTGGGAACGCGTCTTGAGGAGTCGTGCCAATGATGGTTGTTCGCCCGGTGAGAGAGGAAGATGTGGGTCAGCTCGTCGAGCTTGCCGTTTCGGCCAGTTTCGGGCTCACTTCGCTGCCGAGGGATCGCGATCTCCTTGCCAAGAGGATCGCTAAATCCCTGCGCAGTTTTCAGGTGGAAACAACGGAACCGGGAGGCGAGCTCTACCTGTTTGTGATGGAGGATACAGCTACGGACACGATAGCGGGGACGAGCGGAATCGTTTCCAAGGTCGGCGGCTTCGAACCGTTCTATGCGTACAGGGTCGAGACATGTTTGCATCAGTCCGAGATGCTCCAAATTCGCAAGGAGGTCCAGACGCTCAATCTCGTGGCCGAGCACAGCGGCCCCTGCGAAATTGGCGGCCTCTTCCTGGCGCCGGAGTACCGCCGGCACGGCAACGGCCGTTTGCTCTCTCTTTTTCGTTTCCTGTTCATGGTCGATTATCCATCCAGATTCGAGCCCAATGTCATTGCGGAGATGCGAGGCGTAGTGGATGAAGACGGACGTTCGCCCTTCTGGGAAGCCATCGGGCATCACTTTTTCGATATGGATTTTCCCAAGGCGGATTATCTGAGCGTCATGGACAAGAGATTCATCGCGGACTTAATGCCAAAATGCCCTATTTATGTATCGCTGCTTCCCCGAGACGCGCAGGAGGTTATCGGTAAGGTCCACGACCACACCCGACCGGCGCTGAAAATGCTTCAGGACGAGGGATTCAGGTTCACCGGCATGGTCGACATTTTCGAAGCAGGGCCCATCATCGTCTGCCAGCTCGATGACGTGCGCATCGTGAGAGAAAGCCGGAATTCCACCGTCCGTGAGATCACCGCCGCAGAGATGGGGCCCGCGGATTTCATCATCACGAATACCAGCGTGGACTTCTGCGCGTGTATGGGGCCGGTCGTCACGTTCCCGGACGGGGAAGTGCAACTCCATGCCGATACCGCTCGGGCACTGGGGATTGAGAAAGGGGACCCGGTCCGTTTCGGACCACTCAGGCCGGCGGCTCCCCAAAAGGAGCGCGCGTGATGACCTCACGACCGCTGTTCGTCAACAATCGGTGGATTGAGGGCAATGGGGAGGCTTTCTCGTCCAAGGACCCTGCCACGGGAGAGACAACCTTCGAGGGACTCGGTGCGACCGCGGAACAGGTCAATGATGCTGTGGCCGCGGCACGGCGCGCGTTTGAATCCTGGGCGGAGTCGGACATCGCCGACCGTAACACCTGTTTGGAAGCATTTAGAGAACAGCTTGCCTCCCATAAAGAGAGCCTTGCCGACGCGATCTCGAGGGACACCGGCAAGCCGTTGTGGGAGTCTTTGACTGAAGTCGATGCCATGATCGGAAAGATCGCTCTCTCAGTCGAAGCCTACCATGACCGGTGTCGCACGATAACCGGTGAGATGTCGGGAGCGGTCACTGCCACGCGCTTCAAACCACACGGTGTGGTTGCTGTCCTGGGGCCCTTCAACTTGCCCGCCCACCTTCCCAACGGCCATATGGTTCCCGCGCTCCTCGCGGGCAACTGCGTGGTCTTCAAGCCAAGCCGTCAGGCCGCGCTCGTCGGCGCGCGCATGGTTGAGCTGTGGGAGGCCGCGGGCATCCCGGCCGGCGTCGTCAACATGGTCCAGGGCGGTCGAGAAACCGGGAACGCGCTCTCCCAGCACCATGACCTGGACGGGCTCTTCTTCACCGGGAGCGCGGAAACCGGCAAAGCTCTCCATACGGCACTCGCGGGTCACCCGGAAAAAATCATCGCGCTGGAGATGGGCGGCAACAACCCGCTGATTGTTTGGGAAATCAATGACCTGCAATCCGCGGCGTACCTCACCGTCCTCTCGGCCTTTATCACCGCGGGCCAGCGGTGCACATGCGCGCGGCGGCTGATTGTCCGGGAAGGCAGGGAGGGTGATGCCTTTGTGGAACAGCTCGTCTCCATGACCGGGGCAATCAAGGTCGGCCCGTACACCGATAGGCCGGAGCCTTTCATGGGGCCGGTGATCTCAGCCCACGCGGCGGGGGAATTGCTTGCCGCTCAGAAGAGCTTTTCCGAACGGGGCGGAACCGTTCTGCTCGAGATGAGGAGTCTCAACGAGCTCGGCACCATGCTCTCTCCAGGGATTATGGACGTCAGCCGCGTGCCGGATCGCCCTGATGCGGAGCTCTTCGGGCCGTTCCTTCAGCTCATCAGGGTCCCTGATTTCCGCGCAGCGCTCGAGGAGGCAAATAACACGTCGTACGGCCTGGCAGCCGGCCTGATAAGTGACAGCGCAGAGCTGTTCGAGACCTTTTTCCGCAAAATACGAGCAGGCGTCATTAACTGGAATCGCCAGACCACCGGCGCGAGCTCGAGGATGCCCTTCGGCGGCATCAAGTCCAGCGGAAACCATCGGCCCAGCGCCTACTATGCCGCGGATTACTGCTCATACCCTGTTGCTTCCATCGAAATGGACCGATTGGTGAAACCGGGCCGGGTCTTACCCGGACTATCGCTGTAAAGGCCACCACACGGGAAGACGAGGCGCAACAGGGATTGCGGTCGATAGGCCGCGTACCACAAGGGTTTTCCGGAAAGACGGACTTTGAAAAGAACAGCCGTTGAGGTGAATTTCGACGGGATTGTTGGACCCACCCACAACTATGGTGGGCTCTCGTACGGTAATATTGCCTCGATTCGTCATGGGTCCACCGTCTCCAACCCTCGGGCCGCGCTCTTCCAGGGACTCGAAAAGATGAAGCTGCTGGCGGACCTGGGGGTCCCGCAGGCGGTCTTGCCTCCTCATGAACGACCCGATATCGAATCGCTACGGCGACTCGGGTTTCGAGGCAATGACTCCCGCATTATTGCCGAGGTACATAAGAAGGCCCCCTTTCTCCTGGCGAGGTGCTACAGCTCTTCGGCAATGTGGGCCGCGAACGCGGCGACGGTGTCCCCGAGCGCGGATACTGCTGACACGCGGGTTCATTTCACGCCCGCCAACCTGATCACCCAATTTCATCGGTGCATTGAGCCCGCTTTCACCGGCATCCTCCTCAAGACAATCTTTTCTGACAACACCGCGTTTGCCCATCACGAACCTGTTCCCGCATGCATACCATTCTCGGATGAAGGCGCGGCCAACCACACACGTTTGTGCAATTCCTACGGGCACGCGGGCATCGAGCTCTTCGCATACGGCAGGAGGGCATCCGATCAAAGCGAACAGGGACCCTCGACGTATCCTGCCCGGCACAGTCTGGAAGCGTCCCAGGCCATTGCGCGGCTGCATCAATTGGATCCTCAAACAAAGGTCTTTGCCAGACAGAATCCCGACGCGATCGATGCCGGCGTCTTTCACAACGACGTTATTTCCGTGGGCAACGAGAATGTCTTCTTCTACCATTCCCTGGCTTTTGACCGTTGCCCTTCATTGATGGACGAGTTGTCTCGAAAATTCTCCAGGCTCTGCCGGGATGAATTGGTCCTCATCGAGGTGGGCGCTCAGGAAGTGCCAATCGAAGATGCGGTCGAATCGTACCTTTTCAACAGCCAGCTCGTAACCCTCCCCGACAACACCATGTGTCTCATCGCGCCGGTCGAGTGCCGGGAAAACCCGCGGACCAGCGCGGTGCTCGAACGGGTGCTCAGTCAAGAAAACCCTATCCAAAAAGTGTTGTATGTTGACGTGCGACAAAGCATGAAGAACGGCGGCGGACCCGCGTGCTTGAGACTTCGGGTGGTGCTGACCCCGGAGGAGAGGTCGCTGACCCACGATGGGGTATTTTTCACGGACCGGCTTTATGAAGAGTTGCGTGCATGGGGAGCCCGGTACTATCGCGACCACCTCGATGTTGACGAACTGAGTGATCCGAGCTTACCGGACGAGAGCCGTGCAGCGCTCGATGCATTGACCCGAATATTGAAGATCGGATCTCTGTACCGGTTCCAGACCGCAGGTGCTTGACCGACAAGCCTCATCTCATGATGAGGTGACCTCCACGATTTCGTGCCGAGCCGGTAGAACGTATCAGGAGCCGAGCCGGCTCACTTCCGCAACGGAAAACCAGCCTTTGGGATCCGTATGCCAGCGCGCGACGGCCAATCCCGCGCGGTTGAGCATCTCTTCCGCGGACGAACGGCTGAATTTGCGACAAATTTCCGTCCGGATGGTCTCTCCCTTTTGGAGCAGAATTGAATCGTCGAGGTCTCGAATCTCGACATCGACGCGACGATTGGCCCGAAGATGCATCTCGATACGACCCTCATCCTCGTTAAAGAACGCCAGATGATCGAAATCATCCGGATCGAACGTTGCCCGAAGCTCGCGGTTCAAGACGAGGAGGATATTCTTGTTGAATGCGGCGGTTATCTCTTGCGAATCGTTGTACGCGGCCTCGACGATCTCCGGGGATTTGATCATGTCGAGCCCCAGGATGAATCGGTCGCCGTCCGCGAGGGTATCGGCCACGGCCTCGAGGAAAATCATGCTCTCGGCCTCATTGAGATTTCCGATGGTGCTCCCGAAGAAGAGGACCAGTTTCGAGCGACCGGTGGGGAGCTGATGGAGGTCGCGGGTGAAATCGGCCACCACTCCAGTTACTTCCAACTCGGGATAGAGTTTTAGCAGTTGCCTGGCAGCGGCCAGCAACGCTGTCTCACTGACGTCCACCGGGACATATCGGGTAGTAGACCGCCGAGCTGACCCCAGGGCATCCAGGAGGATGCGGATTTTCCAATTCGCGCCGGAGCCCAGCTCCACAAGGTCCCCGTTTTCGAAATTCCTGGTAAGTTCCCACGCGATGCTCCGCAACAAGCCCAGCTCCGTTCGGGTCACGTAGTACTCGGGCACCTTGCAGATGCGAT
>JARRRG010000045.1:0-8410 GCA_037380965.1 Deltaproteobacteria bacterium | reverse complement strand
GCTGCGGTGCTCGCGGGCGGGTTGCGTACTTTCAGGCGAGCTCGAGAACGCAGGCCATGGAAACCCCTCCACCTCCGCACAGAGTTGCCAGGCCGATCTCCTTCCGGTTCTTTTTCAAGGCGTAGATGAGCGTTGTCATGATTCGGGCTCCGGTGGCTCCCACCGGGTGTCCCAGTCCTATCCCTGAACCGTTGATGTTGGTGATCTCTCGATTCAGTTTCAGCTCTCTCTCTACACCAAGGTACTGGGCTGCAAAGGCTTCATTCAATTCAATCAGATCGAAATCGTCGAGGCTCATTCCCGACCGCTCCAACAAATTCTTTACCGCGGGAACGGGACTCAAGCCCATGACCGTCGGATGGCACGCGCCCATACCCACAGCCTTGATGCGAGCCAGAGGAGCGAGACCTTCCGCCTTTGCCTTCTCCTCGGACATAAGTACCATCGCGGCCGCTCCGTCGTTTATTCCACTGGAATTCCCGGCCGTGACGGTCCCGGTCTTCGGAATGAAGGCGGGAGGGAGCTTGGCAAGGGCTTCCATGGTGAGGCCCGGCCGGAAGTGCTCGTCCTTTTCGAAGAGCTTGGGCTCTCCTTTTTTCTGAGGCACGCCCACGGGGATGATCTCTTCCGCGAATGAGCCGTCATTGGTGGCCCGCTCGACGTTATTGTGGCTGCGCAACGCGATCTCATCCTGGTCTTCGCGAGTGATGCCATACCGCAACGCCACAAATTCCGCGGTATGCCCCATGATATACGGTTTCCCTCTGAAGAATTCGACGGGACCGTCGTCCGGGTAGGGCAGGATATGGGATCCGCAGTGCAAGCTCGTGGTCAACGCGTCGGTAACGACGTCGTTCCCCATTCTGACACCCCAACGGGCCCGCTCCAATGTGAACGGCACGCCGGACATGTGCTCGACACCGCCCGCGAGCACCACATCGACTAATCCAGCCTGGATCATCGCCGCTCCGGAGAGGGCCGCCTCCATACCGGATATGCACACGCGGTTGACCACAGCCGCGGGCACGGTGTCAGGGATGCCTGCCATAAGGGCGCCAATGCGAGCCACGGTCATAGCATAGGTCGGGTTCATGCAACATCCGAAACGGACATCATCGATAAGACCACCCGATATTCCCGCCCTTTCAATTGCGGCCTTCATGGCCACGCTTGCAATAGTCGCTCCATTCAGGTCCCGCAACGAGCCCCCGAACGCGCCAATGGGGGTGCGGCATGCGGACACAATCACCGCGTCCATAAGGTTACTCCTTCCCAATAATTCAAAGGATCATAGTGATAGGGTCTAGGCGGTCGTTTGGCCCGTATGGTTTGTGACCGGTTAAACCACACTATGGGGCAACGCGTCCGGCAGGGCGGGTTGCAGGCCTGGCCAGCATCAGCTCCGTCCCGATAATTGACCCTAATGTTGCGGTCAACTGATGATCGCAGGCTCTTCGACGCTCAACTTCTTTTCGAAGCCATCCCAGAAGTCGGCCTCCGTGGTTCGCCAATCGGAGCCGAATTTTTTGTCGAAGAGGACGGCAACGTGATCGAGCGCTTTCTTCCATACGGAATGATAGTTCAGCCTGAGAACGTCTTCAAGGAAGGGAACGAGGGAGCCAAGTTTCTCTTTCGGAAGGTACGCTCGCGCTCCCAGCTCGATCGATTGCTTCAGGGCCTCCGGCGTGAATGCGTGCGCGGTAAGCATGACAACCGGAAACCCCGCGTTGTGCGCGATCTGCAGAAGGTCGAAGCCACGCACCCCCATGATGTCCAGGATCACGAGATCGTACGTATACGACACCAGATACTGTTGAGCCCTCTCAAAGGTGGTCGCCGTATGCAAGGTGCAGTTGGCGGCCTCGGAGAGTTCTTCCTGAATGACCTCCAGGACGTCTTCTTCGTCATCCACCGCTAGAATCAGTTTCTCGTTCAGGACTTCGGAACTGGCCATTGCTTTTCCTTTTCTTCGGGGGGCTGGTGCGAGTCCATCCCCCGAGGCTGTGGTTTATGGCAGTTGATATGACTACTGTCAGATATCCGCCTATCGATTGTATCGCTAGAATGCTTCGGCTTTTCTCAGTGAGACGGTAACGCCGTCTCCCGCGTCCGGATCGTGGATATACCTCCAACACCGTAACATGCTTACCCATTGCGTCGAGTGAAGTCAACTCTTTCAACGGCATTATTTGAATCCGCCTCAATAGGTTGTTGTTGACCGTAACAATTCTCATAAGATACGCTTGCAAAAAAAGGACGCGCGAATTGCTTACCCCGCGGCTGATAGCGCGTCATCGTCTCTTGACCTGTGGGGGGAGAATGTGGGATGTGAGCTTCTCCGGGGTGGAGGGAGCCGGCCCACGCGATACCGCGGGGATTCAGATCGTTTGTCAGCCCAACAAGATTATGGTGAGGCCTGAATGACATTGAGGAAATACGTTGTTGTCCCTCCGATGGAGGGAGAGCTGGAAGACCTGAGAGAGATAGCAGGCAATCTCTGGTTTTCCTGGCATACGGAAGCCGTGGAACTGTTCGACCATCTTGATGAGCGCCTCTGGGATGAGCTGAATCACAATCCCCAGCAAGTCTTGATTCGTCTCTCCCGGCGCAGAATCAATGAGATTCGTCAGGACGAAGGATACCGG
Organism: Deltaproteobacteria bacterium; assembly: GCA_037380965.1. Lineage (GTDB taxonomy): Bacteria > Desulfobacterota > Desulfomonilia > Desulfomonilales > Desulfomonilaceae > JARRRG01. Next base: position 5,765 of record JARRRG010000045.1, on the reverse strand, counting down.
TCGCATACCGAGAAGGTCCACCAGCGATTCCGGGCCTACATGGAGGCTCAACGGACCTACGATTATCGCCTTCCAAGGCCGGTGGATTTCATAACCGCTTACTTTTCGCTGGAATTCGGTTTGACCGAATGTCTCCCCCTCTATTCCGGGGGCCTGGGGGTGTTGGCAGGAGATCATCTCAAATCCGCCAGCGATTTGAGCCTGTCCATGGTCGGCGTAGGGCTCATGTACCACGAGGGATACTTCCGTCAGAGGCTCTCCGCCGAAGGATGGCAGGAGGAAGTCTATCCCCGCGTGGAATTGGACACGCTCCCCCTGGAACGCATGACCGACTCATCCGGAAGGCCTCTGCGGATCTCCGTCGATCTTGCCGGTGAAACGCTCTGGGCACGGGTGCTCAAGGCCAGCATCGGCAGGGTCGCGGTCTATCTGCTGGATTCGGACGACCCGGAAAACCGGCCCTTCCTGAGGAACACTACCGCGCGGCTGCATGGCGGAGACGCTGAAACGCGCATACGTCAGGAGATTCTCCTGGGCGTAGGCGGGTGCAGAGCCCTGAATGCCCTGGGCATAGAACCCCTGGTTTATCACCTGAACGAAGGACACGCAGCATTCATTCTTCTGGAAAGAATGCGCTATTTCGTCCAGGAGCAAGGCCTCTCTCTCGAGGAGGCCCGGGAGATGGTCACCAGTCAATCCCTCCTCACCATCCATTCCATGGGGACTCCAGAGGATGAAGCGTTCGAGCGCCCGCTGCTCGAAAAATATTTCAGGGGACTGGTGAGCAGTCTGGGAATGGACTTCGAGATCTTCCTGAACATGGGGCGGAAGCAAGCCGGCGACCAGTCCGAAAGGCTCTGCATGCCAGTGCTCGCCCTGCGAACCACGGCACACGCAAACGCGGTCAGCAAGCTGCACGCACAAACCGCGCGGCTCCAGTGGCGCGGCCTGTGGCCGAAAACCGACGTCGCGGACGTGCCGATTGTGCCGATTACCAACGGCGTGCATATCCCGTCCTACATCTCGAGGGACCTGGCCACCCTGTACGAGCGGTACCTCGGGCCGGGATGGAATGAAGACCCGGAACAAGAAAAGATGTGGCTCCGCGCGGAGAAGATACCCGACAGTGAGCTCTGGCGCACGCACGAGCGGTGTAGAAGCCGGCTCGTCTATTTTGCGAGGAAAAGGCTGAAGAGACAACTCGAGAGAAGGGAAGCCCCCACCCGTGAGCTGGACTGGGCAGGACGGGTGCTTGACCCCGAGGTGCTGACCGTCTGCTTTGGCGGTGGTTTTGAGCCCTACAAGAGGGCTTCACTCCTTTTTAAGGAGACCGACCGGCTTGCAGAGATCCTCAGCCATAGTGACCGACCGGTCCAGCTCATCTTTGCAGGCAAAGCGCACCCCGCGGACCACGCGGGAATGGAAGAGATCCGGTCAATCGTTCAACTGATGAAGCAGGAACCGTTCCGAAGCCGGCTGGCCTTCATCGAAGATTACGACCTGAATGTGGCCCGGACGATGGTGCAGGGCGCTGATGTGTGGGTAAACACTCCCCGCCGCCCGCTCGAATCGTGCGGAACGGCCGGAATGAAGGCCGCGGCCAACGGCGCGCTCAACCTGGGCATTTTGGACGGGTGGTGGGACGAAGCATACCAGGGCGACAACGGTTGGGCTATCGGGTGGGGAGAAGAGTACGATGACCCGGCATACCAGGACGATGTCGAGAGTCGCGCACTGTACGATCTCCTCGAGTCGAGTGTGGCTCCGCTCTTCTACGAAAAGGGAGTGGACGATCTGCCCAGGGAATGGATCAACATGATGAAACGGTCGATTATAACCCTGTGCCCGATCTTCAATTCTCACCGAATGGTGTCCCAGTATGTCGAGGATTTCTATGTGCCCGCGGCCAACAATTCCCTCCAGTTACGGCAAGAAGGTTACAAGGTTCTCCGGGACCTGGTGGTCTGGAAACGGAAAATCGCGCAAGACTGGCCGAATATCGCAATCGTGAATGTGGAAGTCCGCAACCAGGACCGCGCGGTAAAAGGCAGGGAAGCGGAGCTCATCGTCTCGGTCGAGACAGCCGGACATCTCCCGGATGAACTGACCGTTGAGGTCGTGCACGGTCCGCTGGACCAGTGGGACAATTTCAAAGTTCGGTACATCACGCGACTCAGCCCCTGGAACGCCGAGTCGCCGGATGCCGGCACCGTCGAATTCGGTGGATTGATTCCATTGACCTCCACCGGTCTCTATGGATATGAGGTCCGGATCACACCGGCACATCCGAATCTTCCATTCTCCCAGAGATTCGAGCTGATGCACCGGGCATGAGCATCCCCTGAAAAGCGGTGGGCCCCCGGACTTTCCCCCGTCGAAATCAGCATCGTGTGAAAAGAGACGAGCGGTCGGGCCGTGTAACAGGGATATGCACAAAGCCCCGTTGCCAATCGCTATTTGCGTATCCTCCGCGGCATCCGCGGCAGCGCGGGACCGTTCTCGGGGTAGATGAGACCGATGGGAAGTTGGCACATGACGGGATCAGGTTCGGGAACATTCGGACCGCGATAAAATCCGTTCACATCCCAACCCCAGAGGGGCTGCGACCAGCATCCGATGTGTGACGGAGCGTTTCGAAATCCAAGCAGCCCCTTCTTTCGACTGCACAGGGTGTTTGGCGCGTACATGGTGCCGCCGTAACCGTGGGGGAGCCAGGAAATCCAGGCCGGAGCCTGCGGTGCCGGAGTGCCCGCGTAGGTGTACGGGCTGGCGGCGAAACCGATCAAAACTGCTGACATCAAAATCGCGGCTATCATGGACGGACGGAACATCGGGTCACATCCCTTTCTTCCCGGAAAGGAAAGAGCAATATATTGCCCAATTATACCGCACTCATAATTATAATGTCAATATATGACATTATAAAATGGATCTAGCTACCATCCATTCCGCAAGGATTCTTTTTGGGTAAGGATGAGGCGGCCCCCGCGCTCGCACCAAGCAAGAGGGTGACGGGAGCCCCTGACTCCGGTCCGCGTCGGGGGATGTACGCGGATTCTGAAACATTCCGTCGGAATGCTCCTTCGCCGGCGGCGCTCAATCTCGTGGTTGCATCGAGAATGGGGAGGATTGGAAGGGAGAGAGTCTCCTGTCGCATTTCAACTGGATCGCAGCCTTGCCGACCAGCTCCAAGGCCATCCGAGGCGAAGCCGCGGACGTATTCCGAAAGAAACCTCGGCCGGTTTTTGCGGGGACCTCGAAGCATGCACCGCGGAAATGAATGCTCAATCCCACGATATTTTCGGGAACGGGTATGGGATAGGGAATCAGCACGAGTCCGGAACGGTGCGACCGTTCGGCAGGCCCGAGGAAGTCGATCAATCGGTTCTTGTTATCCGGTTGTTTTCATCGACAAAAATATTGCAACCCTTGTGATCGAGGCATTCCGAATTCTCCAGGACCACATAGGAGCAGATGATTACCAGGTCATTCACCGTTACTTTCCTCGCAGCCGCGCCGTTGAGACAGATCATTCCCGAGCCCGGCTCACCGTTGATCACATAGGTGGAGAACCGTTCCCCGTTGGAAATGTTGTAAACATCGACCTGTTCATATTCGAGAATGTCGGCTGCTTCGAGAAGGTTCTTGTCAATGGTTATACTGCCCTCATAATCTATGCACGCCTCGGTGACACGGACGCGGTGTATCTTTGATTTCAGCATTGTCCGTCGCATCGTCCCCTCCCAAACCTGTATCTGCTATCGATCATGTCGGTTATTGAGTCATTTGCCCGGGGCACGGCTCGCTCGGCTGCCGCGCATCCAGGAGCATATTGTCGATGAGTCGAGTGCGTCCGATTTTCACGGCCAGGGCTGCCAGCGCTCCGTCGTTCATCTCCTCCAGGTCGCGCAGGGTTTCCGGATGCACGAGGCTGATGTAGTCCACGACTGCATCGCGCTCACGATCTATCCGATCGGACATGGCCTGGAGCAACTGTTTCGGCTGTCTCTCACCGTTGGCAAAGAGGCGTTGAGCCTCCATCAGCGCCTGGTAGAGGCAGAGCGCCTGTTTCCTCTCCGCCGGTGAAAGGTAGGCGTTACGGGAGCTCATGGCCAGCCCGTCATGTTCACGCACGGTCTCACACGGCTCGATCCGCACATCGAGGTCGAGGTCTCGCACCATGGTCCGTATTACCTGGAGCTGCTGATAATCCTTGTTTCCAAAATACGCGGCCGACGGAGCGACAATGTTGAACAACTTCAGCACGACCGTCGCGACGCCACGGAAGTGCCCGGGCCTCGCGGCTCCACACATCGTCCGTGACACCTCTTCGACCATCACGTAGGTTTGGAAGCCCGGCCGGTAGATCTCCTTCACGTCCGGCATGAAGATCGCGTCGACACCAAGCGCCTCACACTTGGTGAAATCGGCTTCCGGGTCCCGTGGATAGCGTGCGAGGTCCTCGTTCGGCCCAAACTGCGTGGGATTGACAAAGATACTGACCACAACTCTTTCGTTCTCGGAGCGGCAGTGGCGAATCAGGCTGAGGTGCCCTTCATGGAGATATCCCATGGTGGGGACCAGCCCAACGTTTTCTCCCCCTTCCCGGCACGCGCGGGACCACTCCTTCATCCTCGCCGTCTCGGTCAGTACTTCCATCAAGCTCTTTCCAACAAAAAAAGCCTTCCCGGGGAAGGCTCATACCTGCTTCGTTTTTGAGGCCCTTCCGTCCCGGTCTCTTGGATCCAGGCGGATCAACGTTTTCATAGGACGCTGGTTCCGGGTCGCGCACGACTCCAGACTCTTCATAAACTTTAAACAAAACCACCACCGGGGTCAAGGCGAAAGACGCGGAGAGCGCGGGAATAATCGCCAAAAATACGCGTCGAGGAAACTCATCCGGTACCTGCCCCGTCGTGACGACCCCGCGGTCCGGTCGTCCGGAAAAAGATCCGGGCACGATTGCTCCGGTCCGAGGCTCATCTATCAGGTTACGGGGATTGAGCCGCTTTACCTTTGAGTGTCGAAATGCTAGACAGATCCCATGCAAACTGTCGTTTCGATCAGGAGATGCGAGGATTACGATCCCGCGCAGCTCCGTTCGGCTCTGGAGAGCGCGCTCGAGGATTTGAACGGCCCGGACTCATTTGTGAAGCGGGGAGAGCGGGTTCTGCTCAAGCCAAATCTTCTCAAGTCCGCGACGCCTTCCCAGGCGGTGGTGACTCACCCGGCCTTTGTCGAAGCGGTGGCGTCTCTGGTGATCGATGCCGGGGCCACGCCGCTCGTTGGAGACAGTCCCCCGTTGGGTAATCTCTCCCGGGTCCTTTCCAAATCCGGGTACGATCCCTTCATGAAGCGGCTCGGGATTCAGGCCGCGCCCTTTGTGGATCCTCTGCCGGTCGAGTTCAGTGAAAGCCGGCTTTTCCGCAAAATTGACCTGAGCAGGGAGGTTTTCCAGTTTGATGCGGTGATCAATCTGGCAAAGCTCAAAACCCACAGCCAAATGGTATTGACCCTCGCGGTCAAGAACCTGTTCGGCACAATCGTCGGCACGGACAAAGCCGCGTGGCATTTGAGGGCCGGCAAGGATTACGAAAGTTTCGCGACGGCCCTGGTGCAGATCGTCGACGCGGTCAAGCCGAGGCTTTCACTCGTTGACGGAATCCTCGGTATGGAAGGAAACGGCCCTAATAGCGGGATTCCCCGTCATCTGGGGATCATAGGGGCCTCGGCCGACGCGGTGGCGTTGGATGCTTCGATTTGCA